>JAILLB010000073.1 GCA_024693345.1 Clostridiales bacterium | reverse complement strand
TATATTGCATATTGACGTGCGATAATATGTTGGATTATACTTCATACCCATAGTATAACGCATTTTGATTCTACTTGTAAATATATAGGGGCGCCTGTATCTCGGTAATTGAATTATCGAGGATTAGGCGTCGTTCATCCTAAATTCACATTAGCAGAAGAAGATAGGAGATTTGGTGAAGAATCCGAATCGTACAGGGCTATGAGAACCTGTCTGGCATGGAACACTGTTTTTGATCCTGAAAAGGACAGAATATTATCGCCAGTAAACCGGAAATGGAGTGAATGGCACAGAGGATATATTCTTTTCGAATGGGATACATATTTTGCCGCAATGATGTGCAGCCTTGGAAACAGAGAACTTGCATATCTCAACGCTTTTGCAATTACGAATGAAGCAACAGAAGAAGGAATGGTTCCCAATTTCGCGGCTTCGAACAGTATAAAGAGCAGAGACCGTTCTCAACCACCGGTTGGGTCAATGGTTGTGTCGAAACTCTGGGAAAGATTTCATGACAAATGGTTTGTTGAAGAAATAACACCTGCACTGTTCAAGTGGAATACATGGTTCTGGAACAACAGAAGGTTACCTGACGGAACATTGTGCTGGGGTTCAAACTACTTTGTCTCAAAAAGCGGCGCAAAAATAGAGACAACTGACATCGGAAATCTGCAGGGTGCAAGATACGAATCAGGTCTGGATAATTCACCGATGTATGATGATCTAAGTTTTGATGAAAAAACTGAAAAAATGCTTTTGTCTGATGTTGGATTGACCGGCCTGTACATTCAGGATTGCAGATGTCTGATTGAACTGTCTCGTGTTCTTGGAAATGATGAGTGGGCAACTATATTGACAGACAGGCTGAATGAAACAGAAAATGCACTGGAATCTCTTTGGAATCCTGAAGATTGTATATACGAAAACAGAGATGCTGTTACAGGACATTTTTCTGACAGTGTCTCACCGACAAACCTGTATTGCTTGTATTCAAAAAGAGTGTCAGAAGAAAGACAAATGGAGATGTCAGGAAGATACATTATGAATCCTCAGGAGCTGGGTGGAAAATACATGCTTCCTTCCATTTCAAGAAGCAATAAGGCTTTCGCAGATCAGAACTACTGGCGGGGAAGAATCTGGCCTCCGATGAACTATCTTGTATGGGAGGCACTAAGAGTGCATGACATGCAGACCGAAATGGAAGCGCTGGCAGAATCCTCAAGAGGAATTCTTTTGAGAGAGTGGGATGAGCATTGTCATGTTCACGAAAACTACAGCGGCATTGACGGTGCAGGATGCGGGGCAAGAAACAGTAGCACGTTCTACCACTGGGGCGGGCTTCTCGGGTACATATCCATAATGCAAAAAAACAGCAGAAAAAAGTTGTCAAGTGAGTAACAAAATTGATATAATACCAATATAATCTAGTTTCTCGAAGGGTGGTAAAGAATATGCAAAACAAGTTTTTTCCAGACATTAAAATGAATTTTGGTTTTGGTTGTATGAGACTGCCTATGAAAGGAGAAGAAGTTGATTATGAGCAAGTCTGCAATATGGTGGATGAGTTCATAGGAAAAGGGTTTAACTATTTTGACACAGCGCATGGCTATCTGAACGGCAAGAGCGAAGTTGCCATCAACAAGTGTCTGACTTCAAGATATCCGAGAGAGAGCTATATTCTGACAGACAAGTTGTCCGGGTGGTATTTCAAGAGTGAAGAAGACATCAGGCCTCTTGTACAGCAGCAGCTGGATATCTGCGGGGTGGAATATTTTGATTTCTACTTAATGCATGCACAAAACAAAGACAGGTTTGAACATTTCAAAAAATGCAGAGCATATGAAACAGCATTTGAACTCAAGAAGGAAGGGAAGATTAAACACGTAGGACTTTCTTTCCACGATACGGCCGAAGTGCTCGAACAGATTCTGAGTGAATACAGTGAAATCGAAGTGGTCCAGATTCAGTTCAATTACCTTGATTACAATGATTCAGCAATTCAGAGTAAAAAGTGTTATGAAGTGTGCGAAAAATTTAATAAACCCGTCATCATTATGGAGCCGGTCAAGGGCGGAACACTTGCAAATCTTCCGGAAGCAGCTCAGAAAGTGTTTGACGAACTTGGGGATGCAAGTTATCCGAGTTACGCAATCAGATTTGCAGCTTCTCCCAAACAGGTGATGATGGTTTTGTCCGGAATGAGTTCAATTGAACAAATGAGAGATAATCTGAGCTTTATGTCGGATTTCAAGCCAATTAATGACAAAGAGCTTGAGGCCATAAGCAAAGTTGTATCTATATATAACAATCTCAATGCAATTGCATGTACATCATGCAGATATTGCGTTGATGGCTGTCCGCAGAAGATTCTGATTCCGGATTTGTTTGCTTGTATGAACTCAAAGAAATTGCCTAACAACTGGAATGCGGATGTTTACTACAACACGGTCTATACAGTCAGAAACGGCAAGGCTTCGTCATGTATTAAGTGCGGAAAGTGCGAACAGTCCTGCCCGCAAAATCTTCCGATCAGAGAACTGCTCGTGAAAGTTGCAGAAACATTCGAAAAGAAGAACTAGACTAAATTAAAATGGAAATATAAGGTGGTGTGTTTTATGGAAAAGGTAAAAATGCTTTATGAAGGAAAGGCAAAAAAAGTCTATTCAACCGAAGACGAGAATCTTTATATAGTTTCATATAAAGATGATGCCACAGCCTTCAACGGCAAGAAAAAGGGAACAATTGAGGGAAAAGGTGCCATCAATAACAGAGTGAGCAACTATCTGATGAGCTTGCTGGAAAAAGAAGGCGTTCCGACTCATTTGGTCAAAGAACTTAATGACAGAGAAACAGTTGTAAAGAAAGTTGAAATAGTTCCTCTTGAAGTTATAGTCAGAAATGTTGCCGCAGGCTCACTGTCCAAAAGACTCGGCATTCCCGAGGGAACAAAACTTCCTTTCCCGGTAATCGAGTATTGTTACAAGAGCGATCCGCTTGATGATCCGATGGTCAATGAATATCACATCCGTGCCATGGAAATTGCTACAGATGAAGAAATGAAGACAATCGCAAAATATGCTCTTAAAGTGAATGAGTTTCTCATTGGTTTCATGAAAGGTGTCGGAATCGACCTCATCGACTTCAAGATTGAATTCGGAAGAACAAGTGACGGAACAATCATTCTTGCGGACGAAATCAGTCCTGACACATGCAGATTCTGGGATGCAAAAACACACGATCATTTGGATAAAGACAGATTCCGCAGAGATCTGGGAGATGTCGAAGGTGCTTATCACGAAGTAATGAAAAGACTTCTTGGAGAGTGAACCACTCACGACTGAAGTCACGGGTGTTCCCGGCAAGCATAAAAAAAAGTGCTGTAGAAAAAAATCTACAGCGCTCATTTTTTAGCCTTAGTTCCACATTCCGGGTCTGTCCCTGTGGTTGTTTTCTTCGCTTTCGCGTTTTCTTCTTCTCTCTTCTTCTTCACGGCGTCTCTGTTCGTCGACAGCTGCCTTTGCGGCATTTTCTTCCTCGAGTTTCTTGCGTCTTTCTTCAGCCATGACTTTGAGTTCTTCTGCGGAAGCACCTTCCATGGCAGCCTTGAATTCTTCGCCGTCCATAGTCTCGTTTTCTACAAGGAACTCGGTAATGAAGTCGAGTTTATCGCGGTGTTCTGTGACAATCTGTTTAGCAAGTGAATATCCTTCATCGATGAACTTCTTGATCTGCTCATCAATCTTGGCTGCGGTTGCGTCAGAATAGTCCTGATGTGAGTTGAAATCACGTCCGAGGAATACTTCATCTCTGTCGTGTTCTGATCCGAAACGGATTGTTCCGAGTTCACTCATACCGTATTGAGTTACCATTGCACGTGCTATATCTGTTGCGCGGCTTATATCGTTTGAAGCACCGCCAGAGATGTCTCCGAATACGGTTTCTTCGGCTGCACGTCCTGCAAGCAGCATTGCAATGTTTTCTTTAAGCTGCTGCTTATATACACTGTATCTGTCTTCCTGTGGAGGATTTAGTGTATAGCCAAGAGCTCTTCCTGAAGGAATGATTGAAATCTGTTTGACCGGATCCTGAGTCGGCAGGTAATATGCAGCAAGAGCATGTCCTGCTTCATGGTATGCGGTCTTTCTCTTATCCTCGATTTTGATCTTTCTGGATTTCTTTTGTGTACCGACTTCTATCTTGATTATTGACTCACTGATGTCTTCCATGTCAATCAATCTCTTGCCTTTTCTGGCTGCGAGAAGTGCGGATTCATTCATGAGGTTGGCAAGGTCTGCACCTGTGAAACCTACTGTAACTTCAGCAACATGTCTGAAATCTATATCTGAAGCAAGCGGTTTGTTCTTAGAATGTACTCTGAGAATTGCTTCTCTTGCTTCTATATCCGGATAGTTTATAGTTACCTGTCTGTCAAATCTGCCCGGTCTCAACAGAGCTGGGTCAAGAATGTCGGGACGGTTTGTTGCTGCCATGACTATTACGCCATCATGACTTTCGAATCCATCCATTTCAACGAGCAGCTGGTTGAGTGTCTGCTCACGCTCGTCGTGACCGCCGCCGAGACCTGCTCCTCTGTGACGACCTACCGCATCGATTTCATCAATGAAAACTATGCTTGCTGGAGCCTTCTTGGCTGTGTCAAACAAGTCTCTGACTCTTGATGCACCAACACCTACATACATCTCGACAAAATCTGAACCTGAGACTGAGAGGAAAGGTACTCCTGCTTCACCGGCTACAGCTTTTGCAAGAAGTGTTTTACCTGTTCCCGGAGGACCTACAAGCAGAATACCTCTTGGAATTCTTGCACCGAGTTCTCTGTATTTGCCCGGGTTTCTCAGATAGTCAACGACTTCTCTGAGTTCCTCTTTTTCTTCATCACATCCTGCAACGTCTGAGAAATATACTTTGCTCTTGTTTGCCTGTCCGAAGGTGATTCTCGCACGTGAAAATCTTTGAACTTTGTTCTGCTCGGATGTCATCCTTCTGAAGAATATGACATAAACCACAATTGCTGCGCCTATCATTATAATGTAAGGCAGATATGCGAGGAAAACACTGTTGCTGGTGACAATATTCCATTTCTTCAATGTTCTGCTGCTCTCCGGAAGTGCAGACTGTGCATCGAGATATGACTGAATATCTTTTTTGAACAAAACAATGTCCCTGATTGTAATTCTGTAAGTCTTATTGTCCGTTGTTTTTATTGTTAATACGTTATTTCCTGCAACTTCAAACTCAGTAACTTCATTGTTCTTGAATTTTTCAAGTATATCGCTGTAAGTTACCTGAGTTGAGTTACTCCTGGTAATAAGGATCGTCGCCAAGAGAATAACAACCGCAAATATTGCGACATAGATTATTATCGTTCTGGTATTCTTTTTCATCAAATTTGGGCGCAAACCCGGCGTCTGACCGGGGAAGGAGCGCCAAAGCTCCTTTCTGATACTGAATTAGTATGGAGATTTCTCCATCTTACGTGGGATATATTATCACGCACGAAAATATAAATAATGCATAAAATGTTAAAAATTTGTGTATTTTTGTTTGTTTTGTTCACAATTAGCCCAAAACTTTTCTTAAAAACTGCCCCGTGTAGGACTTTTCAATTTGTGAAACTTCTTCAGGAGTCCCTTCTGCTACTATTGTGCCGCCGCCTTCGCCGCCTTCAGGGCCGAGATCTATAATGTGGTCTGCAGTCTTGATTACATCGAGATTGTGCTCAATTACAACAACTGTATTTCCTGCATCAGTCAGCCTGTTCAGTATGCTGAGCAGACATTCAACGTCATAGGAGTGAAGACCGGTTGTGGGTTCATCGAAAATATATATTGTTTTACCGGTAGAAGCCCTGGACAATTCAGTTGCAAGTTTGACTCTCTGTGCTTCGCCTCCGGACAAGGTGGTTGATGACTGACCAATCTTAATATATCCAAGACCGACATCGAATATAGTCTGAAGTTTTTTGCGTATCTTCGGTATATTTTCAAAGAACTGGAGTCCTTCTTCAACGCTCATCTCAAGTACGTCGTAAATGTTCTTTCCTTTGTATTTGACTTCAAGCGTTTCCTTGTTGTATCTGCGACCCTGACAAACATCACATTTTACGTACACATCCGGCAAAAAGTTCATTTCAATGCATTTTACTCCGTCTCCCATGCACGCTTCACATCTGCCGCCGGGAACATTGAATGAAAATCTTCCGGGTCCGTATCCTCTTGTCTTGGCATCGGGTGTTTTGGAGAACAAATCGCGAATGTCAGAAAACAGTCCCGTGTAGGTTGCCGGGTTTGATCTCGGAGTTCTGCCAATCGGGCTCTGATCTATTGAAATGACTTTGTCGAGGTGTTCAAATCCCTCAATGCTCTGACACTTACCTGGAAACGTATTTGCCCTGTTCAATTCTTTTTCGAGTTTCGGAAGCAGAACGCCTTCTATGAGTGAAGATTTTCCTGAGCCTGAAACACCTGTTATACATGTAAACTTGCCAAGGGGAATTCGGACGGTTACATTCTTTAAGTTGTTTTGAGATGCACCGACTATTGTAAGGAATTCTCCCGTTCCTTTTCTGCGCTCTTTCGGAACAGCTATGGATAATTTACCTGATAGATATTTTCCTGTGAGAGAGTTTTTGCTCTTTGCCAGTTGTGCCGGAGTTCCTTCTGCGACTATTTCTCCACCGTGGATACCCGCACCGGGGCCCATATCTATGATGTAATCTGCAGACTCCATGGTTTCTGTGTCATGCTCAACTACTATAACCGTATTTCCTTCGTCTCGGAGTCCCTTAAGAGTTTCAATGAGTCTTGCGTTGTCTCTCTGGTGAAGACCTATGCTGGGTTCATCCAGTATATACATAACTCCCGAGAGAGAAGAACCAATCTGTGTCGCAAGTCTGATTCTCTGTGCTTCGCCTCCGGAAAGGGTAGTGGCCTGTCTGGATAAATTGAGATATCCGAGTCCTACATTTTTCAGGAATGTGAGTCTGGACTTTATTTCCTTGTTGACTTCTTTGGAAATCTGCATGTCTTCGTGACTGAGTTTCATGTTTTCAAAGAAATCCAGTGATTCAAGGACACTCATGTCGCAGACATCCTGAATATTTTTCCCTCCGACAGTGACACAGAGCACTTCGGGTTTCAGTCTCTTGCCATGGCATTCCGGACATGGGATAGAGTCGTAATATTCTTCATATTTATCCGACCACAACTGGTCGCGTCTGTTCTTTATTGTGTTGAAAAGGCCTCTCCACTTTGTCGGGCCGTCATGAATTCTTCCTTCAAAAGATCTGACGACATGGAAAGTCTGCTGACCGCATCCGTCAAACAGTGCGTCGAGCTGTATTTTTGTCATGTCTTCTATTTTCGTGTCAAGAGTAAATCCGTAAACTTTTCCGACTTCGACGAGAAGTGATCCTCCCCAGCTCTCTTCATCTGCATTAAGAAAACCGGGTACATCAATTGCGCCTTCTTTGATTGAGAGGCTCTTGTCCGGGATTATTCTGTCTCTGGAAAGTGTCTGAATAAAACCTATGCCTGAACAGGTCGGACATGCACCGAGAGGTGCATTGAAGGAGAACAGTCTCGGTTCCAGCGCACTCATTGTAAAGTTGTGCTCTTCGCAGGCGTAGTTCTGAGAATATGTGACTGTTTTACCGTCGTCCATATTTAGAATTTCAACGTTGTTGTTTCCGAGTTTTAATGCTGTCTCAACCGAGTCTGCAAGTCTGCTGTCGATGCCTTGTTTCAGTACAAGTCTGTCGATGACAATTTCTATGTTGTGCATCTTGTTTTTGTCGAGTTCCGGTACATCCGTAAGTTCAATCATTTCACCGTCAACTCTGGCTCTTGTATAACCGTTCTTCAGGCATTCCGAAAACAGTTTTTCATGAGTTCCTTTTTTGTCTTTGACAACCGGTGCAAGGACAATGAATTTTGTTCCTTCATTCATCGCTTTGATGTTGTCCAGAATCACATCAGTGGGTATTGCCTTTATTTCTTTACCGCATACAGGGCAGTGAGGGATACCCGTTCTTGCAAACAGGAGTCTCAGATAGTCATATATCTCGGTAACTGTTCCGACAGTGGATCTCGGGTTGTTTGAAGTTGTCTTCTGGTCAATTGCAATTGCTGGACTCAAGCCTTCAATTGAATCAACATCGGGCTTATCCGTCTGGCCCAGAAACTGTCTTGCATAAGAGCTCAGTGATTCGACAAATCTCCTGTGTCCTTCAGCGTAAAGGGTATCAAAAGCCAATGAAGATTTTCCCGAACCTGACAGACCCGTTATTACGGTCATCGAGTTTTTCGGGATGTTCACATCTATGTTTTTCAGGTTGTGCACTCTCGCACCTTTTATCCTAATATATTTCGGTTCCATAGATTTACTCCGGATTCTTGATTTTTGCAATTGCATCTCTCAGATATGCAGCTCTTTCGAAGTCCAGCATATTTGCTGCTTCCTTCATTTCTTTAGTCATCTGTTCTATGAGTGATGCTCTTTCTGATTGTGACATCTTGCCCTTGTGCTGAGCTCTTTCAATGTCTTTCTTAGACTTGATTTCAATGACGTCCCTGACTTCCTTCTTTATTGTGTGCGGGACAATGCCGTGTTCTTCGTTGTATTTCTGCTGAATCGCTCTTCTTCTGTCGGTCTCTTTAATTGCACGTCTCATTGAATCTGTCATGGAATCTGCGTACATGATGACAAGACCGTTTTCATTTCTTGCAGCTCTTCCTATTGTTTGAATGAGCGATGTTTCAGAGCGCAACAATCCCTCTTTGTCCGCATCGAGAATTGCGACGAGAGACACTTCGGGAATGTCAAGACCTTCTCTCAAAAGGTTAATACCGACAAGACAGTCAAATACTCCGAGCCTGAGATCGCGTATGAGTTCCTGTCTTTCAAGCGAATCGACTTCGTGGTGTATGTATCTGACTCTTATTCCGTTTGTGCCGAAATATTCGCACAGATCTTCCGCAATTTTCTTTGTCAGAGTGGTTACAAGCACTCTTTCATTTCTCTTTGCCCTTTCTCTTATCTCGCCGAGCAAATCGTCGACCTGGCCTTCAATCGGACGTATTTCCACTTTCGGATCCAGAAGACCGGTAGGACGAATAATCTGTTCGACCATTCTGGAACTGTGTTCTTTTTCATATGGGCCTGGAGTTGCAGAAACGTATACAACCTGGTTTATCTCATTTTCAAATTCATCAAATCTCAAAGGCCTGTTGTCGTATGCGGACGGCAGTCTGAATCCGTAGTCAATAAGCGACTGTTTTCTGGATCTGTCTCCTCCTGACATTGCTCTGACCTGGGGAAGTGTGACATGAGATTCATCGACGAACATAAGGAAGTCGTCGGGGAAGTAGTCGAGAAGACAATAGGGAGTGGACCCTTCGGGTCTGCCGGTCAAGACTCTTGAATAGTTCTCAACGCCTGAGCAGTATCCCATTTCTTTTATCATCTCAAGATCAAATTTTGTTCTTTCTTCAATTCTCTGAGCTTCGATATACCTGCCTTCTGCCTTGAAATACTCAACTCTCTGGACCATCTCTTCATAAATTTCTTCAAGCGCTGCCTCTCTCTTTTCTTCGGAAGTTGCATAGTGAGTGGCTGGGTATATGGCAACGTAACTGAGTTTTCTCTTGACTTCTCCCGTTAAAGCGTTAACTTCAGTAATTCTGTCAACTTCATCTCCGAAAAATTCAATTCTGATGAGATTTGTTTCGGATGAAGGCATTATTTCCAATGTATCGCCCCTTACTCTGAAATTGTTTCTTGAGAGGGCGAGGTCATTTCTTGTGTAGTTTATGGAAATTAACTTTCGCATGAATTTGCGCATGTCAATGTTCTGGCCTTCTCTGACCGAGGCGACAAGACTCTTGTATTCGCTCGGGTCACCTAGTGAATAAATGCACGATACACTGGCAACTATGATAACGTCCCTTCTTTCAAACAGAGCAGAAGTTGCACTGTGTCTCAATCTGTCTATTTCATCGTTTACGAGGGAGTCTTTTTCTATGTACAGATCTTTTCCAGGAACGTATGCTTCGGGCTGGTAGTAGTCATAGTAAGAAATAAAGTACTCAACGGCATTTTCGGGGAAAAACTCCCTGAATTCCGAACAGAGCTGAGCGGCGAGTGTCTTGTTGTGGGACAGTACTATTGTAGGCCTGTTCATTTTCGCAATGACATTTGCCATCGTGAATGTTTTGCCTGAGCCTGTTACGCCTATAAGAGACATTTCTTTTTCTCCGCTGTTCAGACCATCGACTATTGATTCAACTGCTTCAGGTTGATCGCCTGTCATTGAATACGGCGAATGCAATTTAAACAAGTCTGCCATGACACCCTCCTTTACGTAGAAATCCAGTTTCCTATTTTACTCCGTTTTGCTGGCAAAGTCAATTAATTTGCCAATGGAAATAGTGTACACGCAATGAACATGCAAGTCAACATTTTGTTGTAATTCGACTGTTCTTATGTTAATATATTCTATGCGTGAAATATATTTTGTTAGTGAGGAATCAGACGTGAAGAAAAAGAGTGCATTCTTTAGATATTGTCCGGTGCATGTACTCGTGCTGTTTATTCTGGCGCTTGTAATGGTTGTAATAAACATAATATCCAGAAACAACCCGGATTTTGCCGACGGTGTCAACGATTCCATCGGAAGAGTGTTCCGCTGGGTCATGACCGCTGTCACCGGAATAGTACCTTTTTCTTTGACTGAAACAATCGTTTTATGCATTCCTTTGTACATTGCCATTGTTGTGTTGCTCATTGTTTGGCTTTGCAAAAACATTGACAAGTTCAACAGGGTAATATCTTCGATAGTTACTGTCTTCCTAGTTGTCTTCATAATTGCACAGGGAACCTCAGGCTCCAGCTACTATGGAAAAACTCTGGCTGAAAAGATGGGAATGAAGGTGGAAAAACTATCTGCTCAGGATTTATATGATACAGGTGTTATACTTGCTGACAGAGCAGCTGCGGAACTGGACAAAATAGTATTCCCGGAAAACACTTATTCAATCATGCCTTTTGATTATTCGGGACTCAATGACGAACTCAACAAGGCCTGGGACAAAGTGGTTGAAAAATATGACTTCTACCAGAAAATGACGACAAAAGTCAAACCGGTAATGCTCAGTTTTGCATGGACATATACTCATATATCCGGAATGTATTTTGGACTCACAGGAGAGGCAAACATTAACACCAACTATCCGGATTACGTCGTGGTGTCATCTGCTGCTCATGAATCTGCTCACCAGAGGGGAATAGGCAGTGAGGACGAAGCAAATTTCACAGAATTTCTTGTGTGTATAAACAGCGATAATCCTTACCTCAGATATTCGGGCTACATGGATATGCTTCATGAATTGTTGTCCAAATTGAGTTCTGCAGATGCAACTTTGAATAAGCAGTTGCGCAGTTACATGGACTCGCGCCTCATGAATGAATATGTGGCATATGGTGAATTCTTTGCAAAATATGCAACAAATGTTGCGGCAAAAGTATCCGACAAAGTCAATGACATAAACATAGTATCCCACGGACAGCCGGAAGGTGTTAAGAGCTATGGCATGGTTGTTGATTTGGTTTGTGCATATCTTTTGCACTACGAATCGACACAAAACTAAAAATCCAAGATTTAGGAGAGAAGTTTTATGACCAACAAAAACGGAAACAAGAGAATTCTTGTTGTTGAAGATGAACGCAATATTTCCCAGCTGCTTCAGGTCAACTTGATGATGGAAAACTATTCAGTTGATCAGGCTTTTGACGGCGAAGAAGGATTGAACAAGGCTTTGACCGGTGATTACGATCTCATTTTACTGGACATAATGCTTCCGAAAAGAGATGGTTTTTCAATCTGCAAAGAGGTGAGAAAAACACTTAATACACCGATTATAATGGTGACGGCAAAAGAGTCCGACATCGATAAAATTACGGGTCTTGATCTAGGTGCTGACGACTACGTGACCAAACCTTTTTCCGTTAAGGTACTTATGGCAAGAGTAAAAGCAAACATAAGGCGTACATCAGGCGAGAGCGTTGAAGTCAAGTCGGTTTCCAATCCTCAGGAGAAAATTGTAATAAGAGGATTGACCATAGACACAAAGAATTACAGAGTGGAAAAAGACGGAAAGGAAATCGAACTCTCAAGCAAAGAGTACGAGGTGCTTCTGTATCTTGCCACAAATCTGGATCAGCTGTTCACAAGAGAAGAACTGCTCAACAATGTATGGGGATACGAGGGATACTACGGAGGTGCAAGGGTTGTCGATGTAACAATGTCCAGACTCAGAGCAAAAGTGGAATCCAATCCCGCAGAACCGGAATACATAAAAACCATAAGAACAAGAGGTTATTACATCTCCAAGTAAAGGACAACATATGTACCGCAATTTACACTTCAAAATCATCCTTATATTCGTGGTGTTTACGATAGTCCTCATGGCTACCGTCGGTTCCGTATTGTTTGTCAACATTTACAACTTCTATAACTCTGATTTCAATGATCAGATGGAGCAGGCGTTCAACGAGAACGGAGAACTTGTTTCCCAGCTGAAAAACGCATTCAATGAATCAGAATACTATACGGTACAGTCGGAATTGCTCAAGGCAAACCAGAGTACGCTGGGAATAAACAGGTACAGAAACTACTATGTCATTTCTCTGGACGGAATTATAATGGCCAGCTCGGACGAGTACTCGGCGGGCAATCTTGAAATGACCAAAAACCTGATTACAGCTTTCACAGGTACAACCGGAACCGGAAAACAGTTCTGGACAAACTATATAGACTATGCACACTATATCACCAATGGTGAAAAGGCGAGCATAATTTACATAAGGGACTCACAGGATTACGTTAGACAGTTCTCCGAAATCATATTCCAGATTATAATCACAGCAATATTCATCGGAATGCTTATTTCGATTGCATTGTCATTCTTCCTTTCAAAGGCAATTGCCGACCCAATCGGAGACATGACGAGAAGTGCGGAAAAAATAACCGAAGGTGAGTATTCGGAAGAGATTGAAGTCAGAAGCAAAGATGAAATAGGAACACTCGGTGAAACGTTCAACTACATGAGATCCGTCATCAAAAACACTCTCGATGAAGTTTCCGGCGAAAGACAGAAGTTCGAAACATTGTTCCTCTATCTGAATGATGCCGTGCTTGCATTTGATTCCGAAGGAAAGCCGATGCATGTCAACAAGATGGCAACTGAACTGTTTAACATCGACGACCAGATGCATGATTTCTCATTCTCTCAAATGATGAAATGGCTGCAGATAAACTATAAAGAGGTCTCTGCAGGCTACAGAGAAAACAGAAACTATGTGGTCAGAGACGTGTTGTACGGAGAAAAGGCTTTCGACGTTACGTTTGCAGAATTCAAATATACACAGCAGGAAAAAGAACAAGTCGGAATAATGTGCGTTATTCACGACAACACGGGACGCTACGAACTCGACAAATCCAGGAGAGAATTCGTCGCAGATGTTTCACACGAACTGAGAACTCCTCTTACAAGCATTAAAGGAGCAGTTGAGACGGTACTTGAATATCCTCAGCTTGATCAGGAATCCAAAGATAATTTCCTGAAGATGGCTGTATCGGAATGTGACCGAATGACTCGAATCGTATCTGATTTGCTTGTGTTGTCCAGACTGGACAACAATGGCACAAACTGGCAGATAGTAGAGTTTGCTCCATCCGAGATGGCAAAACAGGTTTACGACACGATGAGCATGGAAGCACACAAACGCAACCAGCATTTCACATTCAGCTGCGCCGACAACATAAAGAATATGATTGGAGACAAAGAAAAACTCCAGCAGGTTCTTGTCAATATAGTGTCCAACTCGGTCAAGTACACACCCGACGGCGGATCTGTTTCAATTGATGTCAAACCTGACGGAGAATTTGTCAAGTTCGAAGTTTCAGATACCGGTATGGGAATTCCGGAAGAAGACCAGCCCAGAATATTTGAAAGATTCTACAGAGTAGAGAAGGCAAGGAGTTCGGACCGCGGTGGCACAGGACTCGGCTTGGCAATAGCAAAAGAAATAACAGAGGCTCACGGAGGAAACATTTCTCTTGAGTCAAAAGTCGGAGAGGGAACGGTTATCGCAATAAGATTGCCGTACGTCGCCGAAATGGCAAAATAAAAACATTTAACATGAACAGAACAATCACCAAAATCCTCGATGTTCTTACAACGATTCTTCTTTGCATCCTGATGGTATCAATGGTGTGTCTGGTGGTTATCTATCTATTCGGATTCAGCAGAACACCTACTTATGAACTCGATGCAAATACAATCAGGCAGGCGAGGGAAAGCGACAATAAAATCGACTTATCCGGTTATCTGGACTACAGATTTGTAGTCCCGGGTTTCAGCGCCGTTTGCAGTTCAACCGGCGTGGATTATTGTGTTTTGGGTGGTAATGAAGCACAGCTTTCAATTTATAACCAGGTTGATGAAGTTATCTATGCTCTGTTCAATGAAAACGCAGAAGTAACATTTCTTGACCGGAAAAGCGGAGAAAGTACATGGAAAGAGAGACTTCTCGGAGACGGAGTGTTCATTGAGTGGCTTTCCTACATAAGGAAGAGTGCGATTTTCTATAACACTTTCCCAGATATGCTCAGTCAGAACATAACAAATGAAGCTATAAAATGCATCATGATTTATCCTGTGGAAGACGGAATAGAGGCCATAGCAAAAGTCGGAGAGGACGGATATGCCGTATATAGACCGATGAGAGGATCTTCCGTTTCATTTGATTTCAAAAAAATCGAAATGGCTCATCCAATCACATTCAAATTTGCGGCAGCAGATAGCACTGTTGAAGATTCATTTGACGGAAAAATTAACGTTTTGCCCGAGTGCATAATAATCGATGAAATATCTAAAACCAATATCGATGTAGTATCGTCACTCAACATGGACAACTTAAGCATCTATGTAAATGCGTTCAGGATTAATACGGTAAAAGCATCGTCATATGTTGATGATGCCAAAAATACTGTTTATGTCGACGAAGATACAAAACTCGTAATGGGTGAAAAAGGAGTTTATTACACTTCGGACTCCGCTCATGGCATACATATATCGACAATCATCGGAAACTCCGAGGAGTACGAACTTAAGGATTACATATGTGTTTGCAATAAACTGCTTGCAGACCTGGAAATAGACTATCTTTCAAATGACGTATATATCGCAGATATTCTTTACATGGAGGATAATCTGACCATTTCTTACGGCATCAAGCACGAAAGCATTCCACTGATGGTAAACGGAGTGGCGAATCCAATAAGATTTACATTCAAGGACAACACCCTGGTTTCTGCCAGTATATTTGATTTTGAGATAAGCGAAACGGAAAACCAGACAGCAATAATTCAGTATTTGTCAATTGTGTCATACTTGATATCCGATAACGAAGGTAATGTTGATTTCAAACTCTTCTACTATTCTGACAACAACAGTGAGAAGATCAATTGGATTGTTCAACATGAGGAATACGAAATTCCGGGTGAGCACTCATGAGTTGGAGAAATATCAGGATATTCGGACTTGCCGTTCTTATAGTACTCAATGCAGTATTCATGTATCTCGTAAGTACTCAGTATTCCGCAATCGGAAGATATACAGACGAAGAGATCGACAATACGGTCAAAATTCTTGAAAATGGCAATATCCATATGGACAAGTCATTGATTGAAAAAGAAAAACAATCACCGGTTGCTTTTGAAGGAAAAGTTGACATTAACAAGTTAAGAAGCATATGGGATGAAGTGTATTCGAATGTAGTACTCGAACTTAACGAAATAACGGGAAGATCCAGAGAAGGAAAGATTTCCATCAACAGCGATTTGATGTTTACTTTCGTTTCTATCATCAGGCCGGGTGAGTATAGTTTCGATGAATCAAAGTTTGAAAAAATCGGCGAGGATGCAGATACCTACTACGAGTCGTTCAAGACGGCTGTGTTCGGTGACAAATTTTTGGAACTTATAAGTACCAAATTGATTTGTACCGAAACATATACTGATGAAAACGGATTTGTTTACATTAAATTTGAACAGTACTACGATGGTCTGAAAATACACGAAGGAGACATAAACTGCGTATTTATCGGCGGAAAGATGATATACGCCGAGGGATTGCTCATGGCGATTAATACAGATGACCAACTGACAACAAACAGTGTTGATGTTTTATCAATATTGGTCAGGGAAAACGGAAGAGTCAGTTCCGAGGAAAATCTTGAAAGGACAATTGTCACAATCGCAAATGGGTTGTCATTTGTAAAAGCAAATAGAGAAAAGTTATATTTGGTTCCGACATACAGAATCATATATTCAGATGAAACAGAAAGCGTTTATGACGCAGTAACAGGAGATTACTTAAGTTAATTATGGAAAGATTTGTAATCAGCGGTCCGTCCAAACTGTACGGAAATGTAAAAATCAGTGGCATGAAGAATGCAGCTGTGGCAGTAATATTCGGAACAATCGCCGTAAATGACGAATGTGTCATAGATAACCTGCCAAACATTTCTGATGTCAACCTTTCGCTCGAGTTGTTAAAAAACATGGGCGCAGTGGTTGAAAAGCTGGGTGAGACGAAGTACAGAATAGACACAAGGCATATTTCCACTATTATGGCACCTGTTGAAGAGGCAGGGAAGATGAGAGCATCGTATTATATTGCAGGTGCTTCTCTTGCTCGTTTTGGTGTCTGTAAAGTCGGTTTGCCAGGAGGATGCGACTTTGGAGAACGCCCGATAGACCAGCACGTAAAAGCATTTGAGGCAATGGGCGCCAAAGTGAGAATAGATGAGGGATATATCGATGCCTCTGCGGTCGGAGGAATGAAGGCTGCGAACATCTATTTTGACTGCGTAACAGTAGGTGGAACGATTAATGCAATTCTTGCCGCTGTCAGAAGTGACGGTGTGACCGTTATAGACAATGCAGCAAGAGAGCCTCACATAGTTGATTTGGCAAACTTCTTAAACTTCTGCGGAGCGGATATTACCGGAGCGGGTACCGATACAATCAAAATCAAGGGAAATAAACAACTCCACGGGTGTGAATACACCATCATTCCGGATATGATTGAAGCAGGAACTTTTATAATTGCTGCAGCTGCAACAAGCAGCAGAGTTTTAATCGAAAATATAATTCCAAAGCACTTGGAATCAATGACATCAAAACTATCAGAAACGGGAATTGTGTTTGAAGAGGGCGATGATACTTTACTTGTTAAGAGCAATGTTAGTGAATTGAGACCGGTAAACATAAAGACGCTTCCATATCCGGGTTTCCCGACAGACATGAACCCGCAGACAGCTGTTCTTTTGTGTTCAATTCCGGGAGTCAGCAGGATAAACGAGACAATATTCAGCGACAGATTCAGATATGTCAACGAATTGAGAAGAATGGGTGCAAGTATAGACATCGAAAACAGTATAGCCACATTCAACGGAGGTCAAAGACTTAAAGCTGCAAATGTCAGGGCAGTTGATCTCAGAGCCGGTGCAGCAATGGTTCTCGCTGGGCTTGTTGCGGAGGGCACAACCTCAATTGAAGATATATTCTACATAGAGAGAGGATATGACAACATAGTTGAAAAACTCTCAAGCTTAGGTGCTGCAATCAAAAAGATCAGCATCGAGGATTTTACGTAATTCGGAGGTCAGTATGAGTAATCAAAAAAACAGCGCTAGCAGAAATGACACGGGTATAAAGGTATTATGCATCGCAATAGCCGTGATTTTCTTAGCATTTACCATATATGAAGCAATTACGATTTTTTCGGATGTTTCAAAAGCATTTAACGGATTTGAAAATGTTCTGTCCAGCATATTGGTTTTGGTATATGGACTAGCCGGTGTTGCCATTGGGATAATTGGATTTGTTGTAAAATGGGAAAAAGCCAGAAGGCTTATAGTGCTGATTCTTATAGTTCTCGCTATAACATTTGCTGTTGTTACAATTTGCACAACAATTTCTTATATCATTTCAGGATTCCTGGTTGGGGACGTTGTGACACTCGCTGCAAACGTTGCAATGATTGTTGCTCTTGTTCTTTTCCTGGTTAAGAAAAAAGAAGGAAAGTATTTGCTGGCAATTCCGGTTGCAACATTGGTACTCCACTTATTTAACATGATTGTTGTGTATCCGTCATACAGCTCTTCGACAACTTCGTATTACATATGGAGTATATTGATGGTGGTGTTTGCTGTCCTTGTGGGACTGTACTTTGTTTTGGGCAAGAGACTATACATGCTTCTCGGAATGGGAGTATTCGCATTCTCGAATCTGTTCCGTATGCTGCTTATGATTGGCTCGGGTACAAGCGCCCTGGTTCCGCTGTCATCATTCGTTTTGTTCTTTGGAGACATTATGTTTATAATGTGTGTGGCGCTTTTGGTTGCCGGCGGAAAGGCAACTCAGTCAAAATAATAGGGATTGGTAAAAAAACATGATAGGAATTTTAATGGCAGCAGGCCTTGGAACCAGAATGGAACCTTTGACAAAGAAGATTCCCAAACCACTGGTTAAAGTATTCGGAAAACCGATGATTGAGACTATAATAGATGGTATGTATAATCATGTGGATAAAATATATGTGGTTGTCGGATACAAAGCAGAACAGTTCAGATACTTAAAAGACAAATATGAAAAAGTGAATTTCATCGAGAACACCGAATATTTGAAAATAAACAACATTTCTTCTATTCATGCCGCAAGGGAAGTAATGGGAACAGATGACTGCTATATATGTGAAGCGGATCTGTATGTTTCAGATCCTTCCATATTCGAAGATAAAATGAGTCATTCATGCTACTTCGGCAAATTTGTCAAAGGCCATTCAGACGACTGGCTGTTTGATCAAGATGAAACAGGAAGAATTACCAGAGTCGGAAAGTACGGCGATGATAAATACAACATGTGCGGTGTATCATGGCTTAAAGCGGCAGATGCCGCAATAGTCAGAGATGCAATAGATCTTGCATACACAAAACCGGGCACCTATGAAAACCTGTTCTGGGATGACATAGTAAATAATGAACTCGACAAATTGGATTTGAATGTTCACCCGGTTAAACCAGAACAGATAGTAGAAATCGACAGCGTCAAAGAACTTGAAGTTGTCGATCCGGATTATAAAAAGTACCACTAATTGAACGGGGGCGCGAATTAATCGCGTCCCCTTAAGTTATCACTGATTCTCTTTTTCTTCTTTTGGTGTTTCATCTGATGATGTCTCGTCCTGAGTCTGTGCTTCTTCATTTTCAGAAGCCTGTTCAGTTTCATCCTTGATTACGACATCTTCTTCTACAGTCTTGTTTTTGTTTTCATCAATGTTGAGAGTTTTGGAAACTTTCTTTCTGAACTTTCTCCACAAAACAATAAATATTGCGCCGCCAGCAATTACAACACCAGCAATTGCCTGTACAAGATATGTTACGACAGAAGGATCCAGATAAGCAAATGACTCGAGCTGCAGTATTACAAACAGTGCAACCGCACAAATAAGAGAGTATATTCTATAGACTTTTTTCATTCTAATTGTTCTCCTTGGCTTTTTTAGATTTTGATACCAAACTGTTCAATATATATTGTACACCTTTTGCACCACTGTTTTCAAAGTCATAAATCGTTTCATCAAGACATGTCAGTATTGCCTGTCTGTATTCTTCCTGTGAGCCGAGCAGTTTTTCAACACTTGGAGCAATTCCGTCCTTGTCATCTTTTTCAAGATTTATACCAACTTTGCTTCTTAAGGATATCTCAACAGGTGTGAGCCCGAGTTTTTCCCAGTTGGTGTTGAGCATCTTGAGTTTAGTGTTAAAGAAGAGAACAGGTTTCTTTGTTGCGAAACTGTATTCGTATGCAATACCTGACCAGTCTGTAATCAGCAAATCTGACTGATAAATTGAAGAGTCCTTCGAAAAGTCTGTCTCAAATGTGAGAATCGATTCATCGATATCTGAATACTTGTTAATCAGACTTTGCATCTTCTCGTTATATCTCTTAACATATTCCGGATGCGGTCTTACTATCACGTGATATTTTCCATCACAAAGAGATGTGAGAAGATTGTCTATGCAGCTGTCCAGCAGATTGTCTTCCTGCCATGACGGAGCAATAAGGATTTCGGGTTTTTCATGTTTGACCTTGTCCATCTTTTCGTAGGCATCGGCCAGCTTTTTCATGTAAGGATATCCGAATTCAACAATTGTCTTTTCTTTTGTGTTATACATCTTTTCCATAGCACGGATTTCTGTATAGAGGTGGGGACCTGCTGCAAAGAAAGTGTCAAAGTTGTCAAATGCACCTTCTCTGAATCCCATATGGGCGCTCATCGCATCGTGCGGGACATAGATGTATTCAATGTCTTTTCTGACAAGAGATCTTTTCAAAAACAGGTTGTCAAGATCAGGTGTGGTCATGACTACTATGTCTGCATCCATTTTCATCATCAGAGGTATCAGCTTATTGATTCCGATGTAGTATGGCTGGATCTGTTTGTTTGTCTTTGCCAGTTCAAATATCTTATCGTTCGGGTCGTTCGTTATATAGTGAATTGTTACGTTTGACTTGGATGTTATTCCGTTTATAAGGGCTTCAAAGTATTTGAAGAAACCGCTTTTTTCAGAATAGAAAACGATGTGTTTGTTTACAATACTGAAGAATCGCTTGTAGTCCGCTTTTTCGCGTTTTTTATTGTCTTTGTTCTCTGTGTCGGATTTTGCCAAAGCTTTCAGTTCTGCAAGCTTCTGGCGGCTCTTTTCAAGTTCTTCTTTATCCACTTTCTTCCACGGGTTGATAATGAGGTTCAATACTACCTGAACCACAACAGCGAGAACATTGCTGCAGACCCAGTAAAGTGCAACGCCCGTATAAACGAAGAATCCGAGAATGAGGGATATTCCTACGGAAATAATTGAAACTCCGTATTTGTTGAGCATTGATTGTTCTTTTTGAAGAACATTGAGTGCATTCTGAGCAAGGCACATCAAAAATGAAGAAATGCCAGCCACAACCGGAACGAGAATGTATACTCCCATTACTTCGCTAGGAATCACATTCAGGCTGAGTCCGAGGAAAGTCAGATCAAAGTTCTTGATACTGTCAATTGCTGCCAAAGCTTGGGACGAAAGGGAACCGGTTGCAATTTTGCCCTGAGCAATAATATCCATTATTGCGAGCTGATCTTCTCTGAAATCGGATACGCCGCATGCTTTCGCGAGTTCCATGCATATGTCATCCGGTATCTTCAGTACATATGTGAGGGGCTCTTTAATTATGTACACAACGCACATGAGAAGTATTATTTGCAGTATTAATGGTATAACTGAGGCAAACGGGTTGTATCCGGCCTTTTTATAGAGCTTCGTCTGCTCTTCTGCTATTCTTTCCTTGTCTCCGTAAAACTCTGCCGTTGCATAGTTTATGCTGGGCTGAATCTTTACCATTTTTATTGAGTTTACATGCACCCACAGGGATACAGGCATGAGAATTATCTTGGTGAGCAGTGTGAAGAAGACTATTGCCAAAGCATAGTTTCCAACTACTGTCATGGATAATTGCATCAGCCATCCGAACGGGATGCATATATAATGCATTATTGTGCCCATATTTTACTTATACAGACTCCCTATGTTAGTGTCGTTTGTTATTTCCCAGTTGTCAAAGTTTGTGCCGGCACCCCTTATTGTGTACTCAATAATGTGAGTTCCGTCATCTTCAGTGCACTGGAATTTGTTGATTCTGACCGCGTTTTCGCCATCGTTCATTTCCCAGTATGCTTTTCCGTAATCATGTTCTGTTTCTATGCCTGCGGATTTAACTATTGAGGCTATGAGGTTGGCCTGTGAAACCGGTTCGGTTGAAACCTGGAACGGAGTTGTTGTTCCATCGGTATTTGCTCTCTTGACAAACAGTGTTGTTATTCTAGGCTGAGAAGGACGTGTGGTATCGCTTCTTGCTCTCGGATGGTCACCTGTTATGATGATCGTTGAGTTGTCATAAACACCTAAACGTTTGAGTTCGCTTATATACTGTCTTATCATTTTGAAACATCCGCGAACATTGTCCAGCGAGTAACCTTTTCCTTCTTCGACTTCATTACACTCTTCATCCATTGTTGCAGGATCGTGACATCCGTGAAGGTGAATAAATGTGTAAGCGTTGTCTTTTTCGTCAAGTGTCAGGCCGTTATTTAAAACATTCTTACAGAATTCGACGTTTGAATCATTTGTGAATACGGGGAAAACTTCCTCATATGAAATGTATTTTGAAAAACTTGTGGAAGATATTTTCAGGGTGCTCTTGAGAATAATGGGGAAGTATCTGTAAAGGGAAAGCTTCATCATATCCCACGCCAGGCCCCAGTTGTCATTTATAAACATGTCGCCTGTCTTAGGCTGAACATTGTAAGCACGTTTCAAAGAAGAAGCTTCTCTGTACGAATAGTAGTGTCCTGTATATACTTTAATCCTGAAATCATTGGCTTCCAGATCATCCAAGAAGTCAGAGTGGTTGTATGCATAATCAAAGTATTCAGCAGCTGTTCCCGAAAAATCTGTGTCGACTCCGGTGACCATCGTTGCAATGGCAGGGTATGTTCTTGCATAAAGCGAAACATTGTCTGTGTATACTGTGAAATCATCGAAATCATTGAAGTAATTGGAATCGTAATTGATAAGATCTTCGTAATAAGAGATATCGAATCTGTCCAGAACAATTACGATCACGTTATTCTTTTTGGACACATTGTAAAGACCTTTTGTTGTCAGGATATAACCTGTGTCATCTACGATTTCAAGACCCTGCTGTTCAAGTTTGTTAGAGTAGTCTATTGATTCAGTAATCAATGCAGTTCCCTGCATGCCTATGAGCAATACGCAAAGAAATATGGAAATATACTTTACTATTTTGTTCTTGTCAAACTTTATGAAGGCAAATACAATTCCGCCGAGTAATAATACCCATATGGCAGTGTCAAGAACAACAAACCATGTTTCAGGCTGTGAACCGACATCATCCGACACGAGTGAGTTTATTCCAATGTTCAGAAAGTTGCCCTGTATATAGCCAAGTACTGTAAAGCCAAGTACTATACCATTCAGTATTCTTCCGACTATTCCCGGAACAAAAATGAGTATGAGCGACAATGCCACAAATACCGAAATGGATATTATGACAACGGGCCATATGAAATTGGACAATCCGAATACAAGTTCTTCGCTGTTGGAAATGAAAATCTCGTAGGTTCCGAAGAACAGGAATGTAAAACTGAATGCCAGACTGGTCAGTATTGGCAAAACAATATTCTTTTTCTCTTTCATCATTTTTCCACCTTCCCGCCAATTTGACGTATTAGTGAGGAGAAAGTCTCATACTAATTAAAGTTGCACAAAGAATATTATATAGAAAAAAATGATTTATGCAACCACTTTGTTAATTTGCTTTCGAAAACAGTTTGTTGTCGGAAAACCTTTCTTCTATCTCATATCCCCTCAATTTGTCGAGCGCAAATGCTTTTTTGAGCAGTGACGGCTTTATGTACGGATCAAACTTGTCACTTCTTAAAAGCTCACTGTCGCCCACAAGTTCAAATGTATCAATTGGGGTGATGGACTGGATGAGTTTACGGATATTGCTCAAGAGAGCATCGCACGATTCATCACTCTTGAAGGTGATATAGAAGCATCCATTGTGTTCCACGTCATAAATCTTGAGTTTAGCAGCATATTTTTTGAGTATCCTGACAAGTGTCGCATTGCTCCTTGTGCCAAGCCATGGGAACATGACTTTGTTCATGCCGCCAACGGATATAATCATGTTGTCCTTTACGTTTATGTTCTGTGCAAGGATTCTTGCGGATTCAAGTCGTCTCTGAGCCTGTGGCTTCAGGTAAGGAAGATCCATGTCCGTGGTCAGAATCTTGTACATGTTTTCCATAACTTTTGTGTCGACTTCGCCGTAGTCACCGGGCCAGGATATTTCCATCTTTCCTTCAATCTGTTTGACGAAAATCATTTTTCTTGCCAGATCCAGATCGGTTACTTCCCACACTCTGCCTGCAAGGGCAAATCTTTCTCCTATTGGATGCGGAGAAGAAATGGTCCCTATTTCCTGGCTTTCGCATTTGACTGAATAATCGTTTGAATCCTTGAATACTGCATAAAACTTAAAACTCTTCAGCAGTTTTTCACCTTCAACTCCGATAAGGAGGGAACCGGTGCTTTCGAGTTCCAGAAAATGTCTTTTGCACATATCTACGACTAGTTCTCTGTAATCTTCTTTGTCTACATGCTCAAACGGAGAAAGACTGAAGATTCTGGAAGCAAGTTCCTGAGGCTTAAGTTCGCCTGAAGTTGCGAGAATTGACAGAGTCTGATGGAAGAGCAGACTCAGAGGCAGTTTTTTGATGTAAGGAGGCTCAATGAATCTCTCTTTGATGTACACGTCGATTATTGAAGAGCCCCTTAACAATTCCCATGGCAACAAATCCTGAATTGGTGTGTCTGGAAGAGGATACTCTTCTCTGAATACCATCATCATCTCGGGCGGACTGCCTCTTCTTCCGCTTCGTCCGAGTCTCTGAAGGAAACTTGAAACTTTTGCGGGAGAATTGAGATGAACTATTCTGTCAAGACGTCCAATGTCCACTCCAAGTTCAAGAGTGACAGTCGCGCATGTGGAAATGAATTCATCGTCATCTTTTAGTTTTTGTTCAGATTCTTCACGTATTGAAGCTGACAGATTACCGTGGTGGATATAGAATATGTCCCTGTCATTTCTGAGAGAAGCAATTTGATGCATTGTTTCACACACATATTCCGTTTCTTCTCTGGAATTTGAGAAAATGATGGACTTTTTCTGTGTTGCACAATCGTATATATACTCATATCCGCTGTCAATTGTGGATTTGACTTCCGATGGGTTTTGTGTTTCGGGATCAACCATGTTTTTGTCGTCCTGAACATAAAAATGTTCAAGTGCAAGATTCCATGTTGTCTGAGTATCTTTGAAAACGGGGGCAACGGTGTTCCTTCCGGAATTGCCTTCAAGCCATTTGCATGCAACTTCAACATTGCCTATTGTTGCAGAAAGACCTATTCTTCTCGGCTGACGGCCTATGAGTCTTGCTATTCTGTCCAGTTGACAGATAACCTGTGAGCCCCTGTCCACTCCCATGAGAGTGTGGATTTCATCGATTACAATATATTTCAGCCCGCCGAAAATTCTCAAAATGTCCGAACTCCTGTTAATGAGCAGACTCTCAACGGATTCCGGTGTTATCTGCAGAATCCCCTGAGGGTTCTCAAGCAGTTTTGTCTTTCTCGACTGTGAAACATCTCCATGCCATCTGCAAACGGATATACCCGAGTCTTCAAGCAATTCGTCAAGTCTGTAAAACTGGTCATTGATAAGGCTTTTAAGTGGGGCAATATAAAGCACCTGAACTGAATTGTCAGGGTGTTCGATTATGTCTGTTATTATCGGAAAGAATGCAGCTTCTGTTTTGCCTGAAGCGGTGTTAGAACAGAGAACAAGGTTGTCTTCAGTGTTGAATAGTACTTCTGCAGCCGCAGTTTGAACAGGCCTGAGTTCTTCCCAGCCCATTTTGTATATAAACTCCCTGACAAGAGGGCAGTATCTGTTAAATACGGTGTTTTCGTTTTCCATATACTTGTTCCTTGTTTGAAAACAGCCCAAACGAGTTGGGCTGTTTCTTATAGATTTTTGGTTTGGCTTATTTCGCGATGATTACGATGAAACCGCTTGAGTTGTCTCCTGAGATTGTGTACATGCCTGATGTAATGCCGCTCTGTGAAATGAATGAGTCTACCTGCTTGCCGTTTTCAGGAACACTGATCTGTGTCTTTGTGCTTGTTGTATCTGCAGGGACGTAGTAGATGTAATAATCTCTTCTGTCAACTGTGCATTCATACGGTTCTTCTGTGTGAGTCTTAACCATATCGACATATTCTTCGAGACAGAGATTTTCTCTTGTCATAACAGTTGCTGCAACTACGTCAACAAATCTTACATGTCCGGGTTCAGCTGTAAGGCCTGTGATTTCTTTCTTGTCAGATTCAAATCTTACAACGAATCCGTATTTGCATGCGTTTTCATCTAACCACTCAGCCTGTAGTGTCGGCAGTTCTGCAATCTTGCCATCTGATGTGTATACGTAGAAGAACAGAGACAAACCTGTGTGGTAATCACTGCATCCTGCTGAACTTGCACCGGAAACAGAAGAAGCAATCTTTTCCTGATCTTCGTATGTTCTGTATGCATATCTTACCATGACTTTGTTGTTTGCATAATAATCGGAGAATTCCTGTTTAAGTGCTGAACAAACTTGCTGGATGTATGATACGATGTTCTTGTTGATGTAGTATCCTTTTGCCTGCGGGAGAACATAATATGTATCTCTGCTCTCATACAAATCTGCAAGAGAACTACCTTTGACCATGCTGTCCGGGAAAGTGAACTTGTTATTCTCGTTGACAAGAACCTGGTAACCTTCAAAACGCAATGTTGAATCAACAGAAATCTGTTTGTAGTTCTTCATCCAAGACGGAGCGGGAGTTGTCGTTTCCGTAGTCTCCGCAAGGGTAGTGGTCTGTGTTGATCCTTTGTCTGTTGTCTCGCTTTGATGCGAAGCATTGTTGATTGCGTGAATCACCATTACGATAATCAGAACCACAGCAAGAATGATCAGAACCAGTTCAATAAGAGCTATCATGCCCTCCTTGTTGGGTTTGAATTTTTTCTTGCTTTTTTTGGGATGAGATGCCGCATTATTCGTAGTTTCTGTATCAGTATCTTCGTATTCGAAGTCATCTTTGTATTCTGACATAATAATCCTCCCGGAAAAATTGTATATCTATTATATCACTGCAAAAATATAAATACAACAACAACATGGAAAAATCAAAAAAACTCTCGCCTGTTCAAAAACAAGCGAGAGTTAAATTGTTCAGCAATAGACTGTGTTATCTGGTTTTATACAAACAGATAAAATGTCTTATTGAAGTGCATCTTTTCTAGAGAGATTGATTCTGCCTTTGTCATCTATGCCTAGGTATTTGACAGTAATCTTGTCTCCGACATTGACAACATCTTCAACTTTCTCAACTCTGGATTTGTCGAGTTTGGAAATGTGTACAAGTCCTTCTTTTCCGGGTGCGATTTCAACGAAAGCGCCAATCGGAATGATTCTTGTAACTGTTCCTGTGTAGCAGCAACCTTCAACCGGTTCAAAGCAGATTGCATCAATGATGCCCTTGGCTGTATAAGCGTCGTCTCTGTTGACGGCCTGAATGAAGATAGAACCATCTTCTTCGATGTCAATCTTTGTGTTTGTTTCAGCAGTAATCTTCTGAATGACTTCGCCGCCTTTTCCTATAACTTCGCGGATCTTGTCAGGGTTAATCTTGAGAGTTACGACTTTAGGAGCATATTCATTTACGTCCGGACGAGGTGCCGGGATTGCCTTGAGAAGAATTTCATCAATGATGTAATCTCTTGCCTTGTGTGTCTTTGAGAGGGCAGCCTTGATGATTTCCGGTGTAAGACCATCAATCTTAAGGTCCATCTGGATTGATGTGATGCCCTTGTGTGTTCCTGCAACTTTGAAGTCCATGTCGCCGTAGAAGTCTTCAACACCCTGGATATCTACCATTGTGTCCCAAGAACCGTCTTCAGCTGTAATAAGACCGCATGAAATACCTGCAACAGGGGCTTTAATCGGAACACCTGCAGCCATAAGAGCAAGTGTGCTTCCGCATACAGAACCCTGTGATGTTGAACCGTTTGAACTGAGAACTTCAGATACAACTCTTATTGTGTAAGGGAAGTCTTCTCTGGACGGAAGAACTGGAATGAGTGAACGCTCAGCAAGAGCGCCGTGACCTATTTCACGTCTGCCGGGTGAACGAACTGCTTTTGCTTCGCCTGTTGAGTAGCCAGGCATGTTGTACTGGTGAATGTAATACTTTTCTTTTTCCTCATCAAGTCCGTCAAGAATCTGTGCGTCGCTGAATGAACCGAGTGTTACTACTGAGAGCACCTGAGTCTGACCTCTTGTGAAAAGACCTGAACCGTGAACTCTCGGAAGTACGTCAACCTCTGCAGCGAGGGGACGAATCTGATCCATAGCTCTTCCGTCAACTCTCTTCTTGTCAACGAGAAGCCATCTGCGGACGATTTTCTTCTGAATCTTGTAGATGAGTTCGGGGAGCATTACTTCGATGTCAGGATATTCTTCGATGTAATCTGCAACTATTCTGTCCTGAATGGGCTGCATTCTTGCATCGCGTACGTTCTTGTCATCTGTGTCAAGAGCATATTCAACATCTTTTTCAACTGCTGCGTAAATCTTGTCGAACATATCGTGATCGAGTTCTCCTGAGGGATACTCGAATTTCGGTTTGCCTATTTCAGCAACTATTCCGTTGATGAACTTGAGGAGCTTGCCGATTTCTTCATGAGCGAGCATAATAGCTTCGAACATCTTGTCATCGTCAACTTCGTTTGCGCCTGCTTCAACCATTACGACTTTCTTTTCGCTGGATGCAACAGTGAGCTGAAGATCGCTCTTGAGTCTCTGTTCAGCTGTCGGGTTGATTACGAGTTCGCCGTCAACGAGTCCGACAAGTGCGCCGCCTATAGGTCCGTTCCACGGAATATCTGAAATTGAGAGGGCGATTGAAGCGCCGATCATAGCTGTGATTTCAGGTGAACAATCGGGATCAACTGCCATAACTTCCAATGTAAGTGCAACATCGTTTCTCAGATCCTTCGGGAAGAGCGGACGTACCGGACGGTCAATAACACGGCTTGTAAGGATTGCCTTGTCGCTGGGTTTTCCTTCGCGTCTCTGGTAGCTTCCGGGGATTCTGCCGACTGCGTAGAGTTTTTCATCGTAGTCAACTGAAAGCGGCAAGAAATCAATGCCTTCTCTCGGCTTAGCTGATGCTGTTGCACAGCAGAGAATAACAGTGTCGCCGTAGTGAATCATACAAGATCCGTTAGCAAGTCCTGCAACTTTTCCTGTTTCAACCTTTAAAGGTCTTCCTGCGTATTCGTATTCGAATACTCTGTAGTTTTCAAACATAATTTCCTCCTGTTTGATGATTTATATTTCTCAACCCATGGAGGTTTTGTTTAGCACTTAATCAAAAGTCCGAATCGTTCAGGCACTTGATTAACTGCTATACAACCCCTTTAGCCATGAGTAAAAAGACGGAAAGTGAAATGGGACGGAAGAACCGCCCCAAGCATATTACTTTCTCAAACCAAGTTTTTCGATGATTGCACGATAACGTGAAATATCCTTCTTCTGGAGATAAGCGAGAAGGTTTCTTCTCTTACCAATCATTTTAAGCAGGCCTCTGCGGCTATGCTTATCCTGAGGATTAACAGAGAGATGCTCATTAAGATGATTGATTCTTTCTGTGAGAAGAGCGATCTGAACTTCAGGAGATCCTGTGTCGCCTTCATGCTTCTGGTTGTCAGTAATAATTTGCTGCTTAAGTTCTTTTTCCATTTTGTCACCTCATGTGTATAATTTGGCCTAAGAACGAAGTAATGGAGGGTGACTCTGTCTCTTGAAGACCATGGTCCCAAAACTGCGCTCCCGGCTAACAGCATTCGCTATTATATCAATGATTCTTTCCATTGTCAACAAAAAATATATAAATATATAGCTACAAAATCAAAAAGATCTCGAATTACTTGAAATTGCCTATCCATAGTTGTAAAATATTTTCGTTAGAAAACCGTTCAAACGGTAAAGAGAGAGGTATATTATGGCACTTGTAACAACAAAAGAGATGTTTAAAAAGGCATATGAAGGCCACTATGCAATCGGCGCATTTAACGTAAACAACATGGAAATAGTTCAGGGAATCACTGAAGCAGCAAATGAGCTCAGAAGCCCTGTGATTCTTCAGGTCAGCAAAGGCGCAAGAGCATATGCCAATCACACATATTTGGTAAAACTGGTTGAGGCTGCAATTCATGAAACGGATATTCCGATAGCACTTCACCTCGATCATGGTCCGGACTTCGAAACATGCAAGTCATGTATTGACGGCGGATTCACTTCAGTTATGATTGACTTTTCAAGCCATCCGTACGAAGAGAACATCAAGGAAACAAAGAGAGTAGTTGAATATGCACATGCACACGGTGTCGTTGTTGAAGCCGAACTCGGTACACTTGCTGGTGTCGAAGACGAAGTTAAAGTTGAAGAGGGAATGAGTTCATACACTCGTCCGGAAGAGGTTCAGGACTTTGCTGAGAGAACAGGATGCGACTCCCTTGCAATTGCAATCGGAACAAGCCATGGCGCATACAAATTCAAACCGGGCACAAAACCGCAGCTCAGATTTGACATTCTTGAAGAAGTTTCAAAGAGACTTCCGGGATTCCCGATAGTTCTCCACGGCGCATCAAGCGTTCCACAGGAATTTGTCAAGCTCATAAATCAGTATGGCGGAGCTATGCCGGATGCAATAGGCGTACCTGAAGAAATGCTTGCACAGGCTGCTAAAATGGCTGTATGTAAGATCAATATCGACTCAGATATAAGACTTGCAATGACAGCATCAATTCGTCAGTATCTGACAGAGCATCCAGCAGACTTTGATCCTCGTCAGTATCTCAAACCGGCTCGTCAGGCTGTTAAAGATATGGTACATCACAAGATCGTTGACGTTCTCGGATCAAACGACAAGGCTTAATCGAAAAAT
>JAILLB010000037.1 GCA_024693345.1 Clostridiales bacterium | reverse complement strand
CATCGCATACAAGTCCAACAGGTTCGGAAGAAACATGCTCCAGGCACTGTCAAATGAGGACAAGCTTGCACGGAACGGTGTCACGGTTGAGTACGCCAGGGAGATGTTCGGGAACGATGCTGCGGGCCGTTTTGCTCTCCGTTCCATGATGAACCTCAACCAGTTCTATTCGGAGAACCTGGGAGAGGATGTGCTCAGAGGAATGAACGCATCAGCTCGTGAAGGCAAAGCTATGAGCAAGCCACCGTACGGATTCTGCATTGTGGAAGGCAAAATCGCACTGCATCCCGAACAAAGCGGTGCGGTGAAGGAAATATACCGCCTCTATAACGAAGGCTTGAAAATGAGCGAAATTTGTGCCTATTTGACCGAACATGGATATAGGTCATCAACAGGCGGTGAATTCTCACTCTCCTGTGCCCGCAATGTCTTGGTGAAGGATGTCTATCGAGGACACTATAATTGGAACGGAATCCCCATGCCCATCCCTGCAATTATTGATGATGAGACATGGCACAAGTCCAGGCTTCAGAGAGATTCCAGGACATTCCACCCACAGAAACACAAAGCCAAAGATGTGTATTACCTTTCCGGTAAGTTATTCTGCTCGGACTGTGGCAGCCGGATGTCCGGCACATCTGCACAATTCAAAGGCAAGACATATCGCTGGTATATATGTAAAAACGACAAAAGAAAAATCCAGAAGGACATTCTGGAAGATTGCATTGTAAAAAACACCCAGGAGCTGTTGCTGGAGGGTTCCATTCTCGACACCATTGTGGCGGAGATCTACAATTTCAACAAGTCACTGGATGAACGTGACGAGGTTCTGGATCAATTGCAGAAGGAACTGAAAGAAACGAATTCAGCCATCGCCAACATCGTCTCAGCTATTGAACATGGCATCATGCTTCCGGATCTGAAGGAACGAAGCTCTGCCCTGCAGGAACGCAGAACGGAGCTCGAACGGAAGATTGACAACCACAAGCGGGCAACGATCACGTTGTCAAAGTCTGACATCGAAGCAGTTCTGAAGTCTTACGTCAAGCCGATGATCGAGAACAACTACGATGATGCCAAACGGTTGATTCTCGAGGAATTTGTCCACCATGCGGTGCTGTTCGATGACCACGTTGTGGTATACTTCAACTTTCTGAATCACGACAAAACGCCCATCAATAAGGAATATAAAATAAAAAAGGTGAGCCATTCGACTAACACGCCTGATGGTTCACCACCATTTTGAGGTACCGATTTTTCGAAAAAGAGAAATCGGTATTTTCTTTTGCCTGCTGGATATTCCGGTTTTTTTGACATTTTCGATTCCATCGAAAATTAGCACTACCCCTTCGACAAATCGAAGGAGTTTTCTAAAATTGCATATTTAAAAAGACGCACAAAAAGGACTCGAACGAATCGGGTCCTTTTTAGAATGTTTCAATCAAAATATCCATTCTTTTGACATACTTCATTCACGGTAATTGCAAATATAGTTCTTGAATGATAATGCGGGTTATTGTTTTTGTTTTTCTTTTTGATATACAAATCAAAAACTTCGTCCCCAAGATTATTTCTATTTATCCATTCAATTTTCTTAGGAAGGTCATGATACCCTTTGCTTCTGAGTTGCCAAACATATGTTTCATGGACTTTATTACGATGAATATACTGGTATCTTATTTCTCCGTTTTCTTGATATTTGCTAACAAAACAAAAATCAACACTATGGATTATACGCGAGTTTATTCTATCTTTAACTTTAATTGTCAAAACGCTTGTTGAATCCTCAGCATAGTCATAGTTGTATTTCCAGGAATGCTTGTCTAAAGCATCCTTGAACAATAGTTTGATTTGTTTTGGTGTGTAATCATCTTCATCATAATACGGGCAAACATTAACATCAAAATCATAGCCTACATTGCTGTTTTCATCGTAAGTTATCATATCCCTTGCATAACTTCCAACCACCTCAATTTCAAAGGTGTAATCTGACTTTAATTCATTCCTCACATCTGATATCAGATTCATTAAATCTCGGTATGCCATTTGAACCTCGGGGGAATCTTTTGATACATAGCGAAAATCATGTCTCATAATTATTATTCCTTTCTTATCCCAAGCCGCCCATTTGAAGTCTTTGAATCAAATCGTTATATTTTAACAAAATAATTCTCATTGTCAACTGTTTTTTAATGAAAGTCCCACAGGTACTGTAATGAAAGTCCCACAGGTACACTGTGGGATGGTTCATTTTGTTACTTATTCTTATCTTCGTTTCTTTTAGGTTCTGGCTTTTCTGCCAAAAACGTTTTCACAGCAAACTCCAATGTTTTGGTAAAAGTCATCATATGCTCATCTGCATATTTTCTCAATTCTTCAAGGAGTTCTTTATCCATGTTGAAAGAAACCTTTTCTATGTTCTGTTTTTCGCGTGGCATTATTCTTTACCTCCATCATCAGATTTTTTGGTATCACTGCTTGATGTTGTTTCTTCACGAAGACTGTTGTAGATTTCACTAGCGAAGATACCCAATACTTCTTTTTTTATTTCATCATTGTTCAACAACAAAGAGAAGAAATCTTGGTTCTGTGAAAGACCTTCAATCAATGCTTCATCGATGTCAGAAAAATATGAAAATTCGAAATCTCTTTCAGTGTTATTTCGAGCACTTTCTCTTAACTTCTCTGACTTCATTAGTATGTCCTTAATCTGAAGCATTGCTTTTACGGCAACATCGTTGTCATAAGTCTTTCCGGTTCTACTGTTTATTTCTGCTATAATAACTGACAACCTTTCCACTTTATCGGGTGTGAGATTCAAAGTTTCTGCAGTAGGCAGCTTAACTATAGGGTCTGCATTAATCTTAGGACTCTTATGTTCAGTTCCCTTCTTTTGCACAAACTTTTCTGCTTTAATCATTGAAGACAAATCAAATCCAGCACCCGGATTTCTTATATCAAGGAAAGAATCCAGGTAATTACAGAATAAATACTTTTTGTGCAATTCAACGTCCTCAAAGCAAGACACCTGAATCAAGAACTGATAGAATCTTATAAAATGTCGGATTGTTGCAATTATTTCCAGTTGTTTTGTTGCCTCATATTGCTTAATCAATCTTTCGGATTTTTGCAAGAAGAAGGTAATACGCTTTCTATTCTTTTCATCTATCGTATCTTCATATAGGATTTTTGATGTTTCTTCTATGTCGGATTGGTCAAGAATGAAGTAACCATCAATTTTTGCTTCGAGGTCATATATTGCTGTCGGAGTTACTGAATTTGCCAGTAATGTCGTTGTGTAATATGGTGCAAATGCGTGTTCAATATCTTCGAAAGTATTTACAAAATCCAGAATAAACGTTTTCTTTTCAAATGGGGGACATATTCTGTTTAATCTTGAAAATGTTTGAACCGCATTGACTCCACGCAACTTTTTAAGAACATACATAGCACAAAGCTTTGGCTGGTCAAATCCCGTTTGATACTTGTTAGCAACTAGCAAAACATTATAGTCATCAGAATCAAATCTTTTTGTGAGTTTGTCCTCACTAAAGCCGTTTATGCTGGGTTCAGAATACTCTGTATCATCTATTTTCACTTTTCCTGAAAATGCAACTAATGCGTGTATTCCTGAATATCCTTTTTTAACAACGTAGTCTTCAAATGCCTGACGATATCTAACTGCAGCTTCTCTTGATGGAGTAACAACCATTGCCTTGGCCTTGCCGCCAAGTTCGTCCATAACCGTAGTGCGGAAGTGTTCAACTATTACTTCCACTCTTTGAGCAATATTTGTTTCATGAAGTTCAACAAAGCGTGCAATCTGACGTTTGGCTTGAATTGTTTTACATCTTGGGTCCTCAGAGATTTCTTTGTTTATCTGGTAGAAAGTCTTGTATTCAGTAAAGTTTTGAAGAACATCTAATATAAAACCTTCTTCTATTGCCTGCTTCATTGAATATACATGGAACGCTTCCATTTGTCCTTTGGTGTTCCTTCTACCAAACAATTGAAGTGTAGTTGCCTTTGGAGTAGCAGTAAATGCAAACATTGAAACATTCTCTTGTTTACCACTTCTTGCAATCTCTTCGGATATGTATTCTTCTGCATCAAGCTGTCCTTCAAGGTCTATATCAACTTCACCATGACTCAAAGTATATGTTATAGCAGCCATATCTTTACCGGCGGTGGAAGAATGCGCCTCGTCGATAATAACAGCAAAACGCTTTGCTTTAAGGTTCTTTACACTCTCAGTAATATAAGGGAATTTTTGAATTGTTGTGACAACAATCTTAGTGTTACCATTAAGTGCATGAGCAAGGTCGGCGGATGAACATTTTTCATCCATAACTTTGATGACACCGGATTTATGCTCCAATCCAAGTATAGCTGCTTGAAGCTGCCTGTCTACAACAATACGGTCTGTAACAATAACGATATTGTCAAAAATGATTTTGTTGTCAGCATCATGTAAGGATGCAAGCCTGTGAGCAAGCCAAGCAATTTCATTTGTTTTTCCGGAACCTGCTGAATGCTGCAACAAATAGTTTTGAGATGATTTATTAACCACAACATCTGCTATGAGTTTTCTGATAACATCAAGTTGATGATAGCGTGGGAAAATTAGTGTTTCTTTGGTCTTTTTTCTACCGGTCAGCTCGTCTGTTTCCTCTTTGGTTTCGATGAACACAAACCTGTTTATCAAGTCGAGAACAGTATCTGTTTTAAGTATATCTTCCCACATATATGAAACCGAATACTTGTCTTCATATAATGGGTTCCCTTTTCCGCAGTTAATTCCTTCTCCTGTGCCCATATTAAATGGCAAGAAGAATGTGGCATTACCATCTAGTTTGGTAGTCATGTACACTTCTTCCAAATCCATAGCAAAGTTGACTAAGCAACCAGCTTTGAATAGGAACAAACGTGTTTGGGGATTTCTGTCATTTCGATACTGATATATGGCATCCTGGTAGGACTGTCCCGCATGATTACACTTTAATTCAAAAGACATTATTGCTATTCCGTTAAGGAAAATGACCAAATCAATGCGTTCGGAGTCACTAGCCCAAACTTCTTCTGCCACAGAAAATATGTTTTTTTCATATTTTTGAAGCAGCTCTTTGTTAAATGAAGTCGCAGGTTTGGTATACATCAAGTCAAGCTTATAGTTCGATATTTCAATTCCATGTTTCAATACATTAAGCATCGAACCACGGTTCTTGGTGGCTTCGGTATTTATGCAACCAATTATCGTTTCTTCAGTAACGGACTTATATATTTTTCTGAGAGCAGCCATTGCTTCAGGTTGTGTATCTTCAAGAAATCTAAAGAGCATGCCATGGTCAAGAGCGAACAAACGGTCAAAATCCGTATTTGTGCGTTCCACATACCCGTTCTCTTTTAATCGCTCAATTATGTAGCGTTGATACTGTTTTTCTGACATTATGTCGTTCATCTTTTTGACCTCACATTCTGCTCTTTTTCAGGTAATCGACACCTTCCATATTTATTGAACTCTTTCTTAAACCGCTTAAACACAGGAACAGATATCCGAACCTTAACTGAATCTGGTTCGGAATATCCGTAAGTGTTGGAAGTGTATTGTTCTATTATTTGATAAAGGTTTTCTTTAATGCCATTGACTTTTACTTCTCTCGAATAATCGTCCAATGGTATCGCATTTGTTTTGAGAGGCTTGTTGTCAGAATCTGCCAAATTCCTCAGCAAACGTAATTCATTCAAATCACATTCAGCAAAAATCTGTCTCAATCTTTTATTCCAATACTCTTTGTCGGACTTTTTGTTTTCGCGCATTTTTACCTTTAGAACTTGGGCTTCAGAGGAGCGATTAAAAAAAGATGAGATTGACTCTATTATTGAGCTAATCCAACTCACGATTCTGGCACCTCCTTTTTTCCGGTTACATATTCATAGATAAGGGATTTCTTGTAATCTGCAAGAGCGTCAAGATGCTTCTTTTTATCAACAATTATATAATTGGTTTCTTCGAGCTTACGGTCAATATATTCAACAATCTTACTCTGTTCAGTCAAAGATGGAACAGGATAGAGCAATTCAGCAAGTTTGTTCCATCTCAAATCACAAGAACGAACACGAATTCCTGATGCCAAAGCGGTAAAAACATCGCTATATGCCATACTTCTTAAATAATACATCAGATATCGCTTGTTTTGCTCACTATCCAATACGTTAAGTACAGGAGAAGCTTTTCCACGAGAATCAGAAATACCAATAGCACCAGCAAAACCGTCCATTCCATGAACAACAAGGTCACCAACATCAATACCCTGATAGCCAATCTCTTTGTCTGCCATTGTGAAGCCTTCTTCGCGACGATTACTTCTGAGCGTAACCTCGCCATCTCTAAAGCATGTTATGACGCCATCATCAACCTTCACCGGTTTGGAAAGCAACCTGAGAATGTATTTCCCTCGAATACAGTTCCAGTTCGAAGGCATCATCCCAATCCACTGAACGCCGCTATCCTTCATCTCTGCATCCGGATTCAACCCTTTTGTGACCGCCTCGGTGATAACAGAACGTTTATACTGTTCAAGCGTTTCGATTTGCTTTTCGATATCCGCAGTCAGTGCATCAATTTCGGCACATTTGGCGTCAAGGAAATCAGCGATGCGGCGTTGTTTAGAAAGTGGAGGGAACGGAATCGTATTGTTTTTTAACCACTCAGTTGACATGTTTAACTGAGCACTTCCGTTAGAGCTTAATTCCATTTCTGCTCTAAATGGCTCGCATTGCATTAATCTTCGAGCATATTTAAGACAAACATCTTGCCTTTTTGCTCTCATAGCACCAACTCTTTGATTTAGCCCCATATTCACATCAGAATCAGAAACCAAATAACATTTTCCCAAATAGCCCGTTAAAGTGATAAGAATATCACCTTCTTTTAATATTGCTTCCCCGATTTGGGAACGAAATGATTCTGGATAAAAACGCACGTCTTTGTCGGAAAGAAAATCATCCTCGACATCACTGATTCTAATTACCCGAATACCTTCATAGGCATACAATGAAGACTGAAAAGTATATCCATTAACCAAATTAAAAACATACTTTATTCTATTCAATCCCCAATCGTTGGGTATCTGTCCAATCCATTCTGTTCCGCTATCCTTCATCTCAACATCCGGGTTCAGTCCTTTTGTGACAGCCTCGGTGTTAACGGAGCACTTATATTGTTTTTTGGTCAAGATATCGTTCATTTTAGCCCCCAAGGATAATTTGTATTATTTCGTTTGCAATTACTTCAACACTCTTTTCTTCAGTATTTATGCGAAATGCATCTTTAAATTCTTTATCAAAGTAATGCAGTTGCAACTCAATGTTAGATATTGCAAATATTTTTTCATCTTTTGGTCGATTGTCTACACGCTGTTTTAAAACATCAAGACTCGCGGTTAATATAATGTGTTTGACATCATAACCTTTATCTTGCAAAGCGTACAACAACCCATTAACACACGCATCATCGCTCAAAGACATGACGGATATGATTATTCTACCGCTATCTATAGCTTTTTCTTCAATGAGTTTTAGATATTTCGAAATGAAGTTGGCATTAAACTGTGGGGCTGTCCCGCCAAAAACAAATTGCAAAGGCGATTCCTTAATCCAAGACATATAGTAATAATCTGAATCAAGTATCTCAACATTTTTCCAAAATAGTTTTTTCTTTACAACCTTGGCAACTGTTGTTTTTCCAACCCCATATGCTCCGTCTAAACAGACTATCAAGAAGAAATGACCTCCTTTTTTCCGGTTACATATTCATAAATCAGTGATTTCTTGTATTCTGAAAGCGCTTCAAGCTGTTTCTGTTTTTGAGTTATTGTTGTGTTTATTTCTTCACACATTTCATCAAGGAAAGCAACAATATCCGCCTGCTCAGTAATTGAAGGTGCAAACACTTTTAACTTAGAAAATTCACTGTAATTTAATCCTTGCCTTACACCGTTTCCCATATTGTAGAACACTTTTTGCACATCGTACGAATGGAGAAGATAATGAAAGAATCGTGAGTAGATTCCTGACTTGGGGGCAAGGTCGATATATGCAGAAGTTATTATACCTCTTTCATTCGCAAGACCGGTTCTAAGACTCCTCTTGTCATTTTGCAAATCTGTAGGGCGGATGATTATATCTCCAGATTCCACTATATTGTATGTGCTAAAACTTGCTGGCAAAAGACCGCCTACTGCATTTATATCTTTTCTTATAATTCTACCATAACTTAAAGAGAGCAGATTTTGTTCTTTAAGTGCATAATTTGTATTCTTTCTTTCATTAAAATAATAATATACGGGGTGAATACTCCATGATTTTGGTATCTGCCCAACCCACTCAATCCCGCTATCCTTCATTTCCACATCCGGATTCAACCCTTTTGTAACCGCCTCGGTGATAACGGAGCGTTTATACTGTTCAAGTGTTTCTATATGCTTTTCGATATCCGCAGTCAGCGCATCAATTTCGGCACATTTAGCGTCAAGGGAATCGGCGATGCGGCGTTGTTCAGTTTGACATGGAATAGGTATAATTGCGCGTTCCATTTCTCTCATTCCAACATTTGCTTGAGTGTTAAAGCTTCCTGACAATCTTATCGCATCAATCAGAGCATCACAATTCAGTAAATAGTATAAATAGTCATTGTCAATACGGTTCTTATCGCGTTTGATTATTGCCAAGGGAGACCATACCATGAACACTTCATCATCAACGATGGCAGTTTTTCCTATGGTAGCAGCTTTTGAAAACAGTATGTCACCTTTTTCTATTTTTGCTTTTTGCATATACATTCGGTAATCGTGTTCAGAAATGAATCGTTTGACCTGTGTCAAGTCAACCCTTTTACTTTCATTTAAACTGTCTACTGAGATAAACGGAATTCCATCATCCAAATAGTCAGGGGTCTCATGAGGTCCATCGCATATTGGTTGGCGAAGACAATATAGAAGCTTGCTTCTATTCCATCCTTTTGGTATCTGCCCAACCCACTCTATTCCGCTATCTTTCATTTCTCGCATAATAATTACTCCGTTACTTCAATAAATTTCATTA
>JAILLB010000054.1 GCA_024693345.1 Clostridiales bacterium | reverse complement strand
TGATGGTGCATTTATTATGTATTCTACAGATGAAACAAAAACAGAATTCAAAGTTGAATTGCATTCCAGAGATCATGAGTTTATCCTCAATGGTACTGGCCTGGGTTGCAAGAAACAGATTGTCTGATGGCTTGGCTCCGAACATTTTAAGCAGTCTGTCCTGAAGGCGAGCCTTTGTGTCTTCGAGAGCCAGATAGAATACGGGTCCAGGTGATGGAACTTCAAATCCAAGAAACTTTTCTCCTATACTTACGTTATATGCCATCTGGAGCATAAAGAAGCTCTTCCCTATTTTGGGTTCACCTGCAAAGAGGTAAAGTCCCGGACTCAATAATCCGTTAATTGTCTGATTCTTTGATTCGAATGTTTCTCTATACAATTCTCTCATAGAATCGAAATCAATAGAACGAGAAAGCAGTTGCATTGATTCTAATATGTCGGGATCAATTACTTTCTTCTTATCCGGGATGAATTCTGTTGTGTTAAAATCGGTCATAATAATATGCCTCTCCTTATTTATACGTAGATTTTGAAGGTCCGGTTTTCATGTTTTTTGAAATACCCCCTCATTATATACGCATCGGGAAAGGCAAAAAGTTGACTGATTTTGAAAAATTCTTAAAAAAATTTTATTTTTTGCATAAATACTTCGGAAAATCTAACCACTCATACCTATTTTGAGATGCCCACAAACATGAAGAAAACCGATGCTTGTGGGTCGATTTATGGTATAATAGTCTTAGAAAATTGCGAGGTGATACTATGTCACAATAACTTGAAAAAGAATATATACTTTGCCAAAAATAACTGGAGTGTTAAGAAGTCTTTGTTTCTTAACACTCCATGATTCTTCTAAGTGTTCTATTTGCTGCTTATGGGTCAAAATGGTTTATACTGACACAAAGCATATTTCCAACAAAAAAGTCCCACCTTGGTCCGCAGTGCGTTGCCGCCTTATGCGTGGTGGGCTCTGTCCAGATAATTATACAGTAAAACCGACTAATGTCAATAATTTTGTGGCTGTAGAGTAGTACCTTTCATAGGAATCTGCATTTAACAGTGGTTTTGCTTTTTCCAATAGCTCTATAAACCACTCTGGATCACTGTCAAGTTTTTTAAGAATACTGTCATGAGCATTATCCTGAACTTGATGACCTTCATACCTCGTAATTGTTTTTCCACCCCAACCAAGGAGAACACAAAGATCCGATTGACTGATACCATACTTTGAACGAATTGCATGGATGTCTGTTGTTGTCAAAAGCCCTAGTTTTTTTCTATATGCATCCTTCATTGCAATATCATTTTCAGAAAGCATATCTTGTGATTCATAGTACTCATCAGCTAGTTCGCAGTAGTAGCAATTTACATAAAACTCAACTGGAACTCCTTTGAATACAATGCTATCCTTAATTCTTACAATCGGTACATCGTGCACTTCCATGCAACACGTACACAATCTGTTTTCTTTTCTTATAACATCCTCTCTAATTAGTGCATCAGCGGCCTTTTTGCTCTTCTCATATACCACTGCAGATATTTTCTCTTTATTTGCTTCAAGGAGATCCAAATAACTAATCGGATTGATTGCCAATTCCTTCAGGACTTCAGAATTATGTTTTGACGGAACATCTCCATCCATATATCTGGACAATGTTTGTTCTCCCCATCCTAGCAGCAAAGACAACGGCTTTTTGCCTATGTTGTACTTTTTTGGAATGGATCTGACATCTTCGAGTGAAACAATATTATTTGCTTTCCTATAAACTGAATACAGAGAATCTAGATTTTCATCATTAATTTCCGGAACGAATACTAATCTACCACATTTTTTGCATATCGCCTCTTTGCCTTTATATTTGTAATCTACTCCGCGTATAGTACCGGTCAATTCACAACTATAAACAACACATTCTGATTCTATGCGACAGTGTTCGCAAAATACTTTCATTTCTTTCATATTTATTACCTTTTTCTATAACAATCTCTGTCAACATTGCTTAATATTTCTTTGGATTGTGAAAATCGGAGCATCAATCAATTTTGGTAATTTGATTGATTATATCGTCAATCCATGAAACATCATCGCTTTCGAAATAATCTAAGAATCTCATAAAGTTTGTGCTTGGCACCTTCTTATAGTCACTTGACAAAAGCCTAATATTGTTTTTCATGGTTGGGTAATTGCTGTAATGTATTTTTCCTATTAGTTCTTCTATCTGTTCATCTTTTGCGTCATAGTTCTCTATACCTGTTAATTCCTCTATAATTGATGCGTTTATTTTCTTTGAATTTGTTTTTAAACTGACTATGCCTAAATGTGATAATATAACCTGCATTGTGACTGGATTGACAAAAATAAACACCAACTTTCCTTTGTTTTTGTCACCGAATAATTCTGTTCCAAGTTTTTCAATGATTTCAATAAATTGATTTGATCCTTTATCCGCATCAGCAAACACTAGGAGTGAACTACTCAGCTATTGAATAACCGAGCATCCAGAGCCCGGCAAAGCCGGGATGGAGGTGGGTCCATGCCACCACTACTGCTGCCATAGGCTACGCAGCTACCTTGATTATTGTTGTGTTAGATAAACCTTTTTGATTGAGTGTTCTTATGATTCCTTCTTGTTGGAAATACAAACGCATAATGTTATACGCACCTACACTGTCGGCATTCCACACTGCATGTCCATCTTGGTATAAGCCCCTGTTGATTCTCTTTTCCGGTGTTGCGGATACCTTCTGTACAATACTACAGTTGGGACTGCACTGACTTGAATAACACTCTTTGACTCTCTTCATGGATATACCGAAAAGACCCAATTTGTACTCGAGAATATCTGTGATCATTTTATACGGCAACGCATGCAGTTCTTGATTGACTTGATCACCCTTGTCGTTGTCTTCGCGTATTCCGGTCAAATCTCCAACAATCACAGTATTGATACGATTTGTAGTGCAGTAGTCAGCAATCCATCTTGTGACTTTATGAATGTAGTCTTTTATCTTGTGCCTTTTGTCTTTATACAGGTCAAGCACATGTTGAGATGGCTTTGGGTATTTGATTCCTTTCTTTGACTGCTGCTCTCCCCATTGACTCTGCACTCGGGCAATTTCTTTGTCATGCCACCTTG
>JAILLB010000102.1 GCA_024693345.1 Clostridiales bacterium | reverse complement strand
GTTGTTTCATTGAAGATGTGATTATACTCTTTGATTTTCACGCTGTACGTTGATACTATCTTCATGTCGCTCGCTCCTTCCAGTAGTTGTAAAAATACTTCCATATGATTCTTATGCAACATTTGTTGACAAGCGTAGCACATGGAAGTTTATTACCTTACACATATATTATACAATATTCGTCGCATAAATGCGACGTTGGTGATTAAAAAGATTGAAAAAATGAAAAAATAAAGGTGCGGCTAACTCATGAATGAATTCACGAGAGTGCGCCGCTGGGAAAACTATTGTTTTCCTTCAAATGGTTTATTGTCGTGTGTTATGTCATGAAGTTCATTTTTCTTCTCTTTTTTGCGCAAATCATCAACTGTTACATTGTGTTCAATTTGTTTCCACTGCGGTTTGTGGAAAAGAGCAACAATGACAATCGGAAAATACGTAGCTATGAAAAATGGGAACGTTATGGTATACCAGATTTTCTTGAAAACAGTAGTCCTTATTTTCTTCCACTCTGAAATTGTCGTTATCAGGCCGATCAAAAAAATTGACGATAACATATTTACAAGAAGGAGCGCAAATGATTCGAGGGCTATCCAGACGTTGTCACCCTGCACCGCTACAATAATCGGTATTATGATGTTAATCAGAAAACTCAAGATAGACAGAATCATTATAGGTGAGCAGTTTAAAAAGGTATCTGCACATGCAAAATTGCCTTTGAATGCACCTTTTATCAGTTTTCCTCCGTAATGCCTTAATATCTGAAGATATCCGCGTGCCCAGCGCAGTCTCTGTCTGAATGATTGGCCGAATTTTGTAGGCTGCTCATCAAAGTATTCAGCATCCGCACAATACCCTATCTTTTCACCTTTGGTCATACAGTTTACCGAAAATTCCACATCTTCTATTAGCAGATGATACGGCCATCCTCCGATTTCATCGACTTTTTTCTGGCTCATGAGATATCCGGTACCCGAAACGGCACAGCTTATGTTCAGCAGATAACGCGGGTGATTGAGATAACGGCTCTCTCTTAAAAACCACAATCCGGAACCGGCACTTATCATATTGTCGCCGTAGTTTTTACTGTTTCTGTAACTGGTGACCACATCATATCCGAGAGCAAATGCGTTGTTCATCTGCTCGATATAGTCAGATTTCAGCACATTATCCGCATCGAAAACAAAATATCCGTCGAATCCTTTCGGAAAGTCTTCTTTGATGTGCTTCATCAATTCGGTCATGGCGTAGCCTTTACCGATTTCTTTCTGGTTTGACCTTGTATAAACAATTGCTCCCATATCTTTGGCAATATCTGCCGTATGGTCACTGCAGTTGTCTGCCATCACAATGATTGTAAGTTTTGATACGTCATATGTTTGAGTATGAAGACTATCGATTAAATCTCCGATAACTTTTTCTTCGTTTCTGGCACATACTAAAACAGCATATTTCTTATCCTGAGGTGCAGGCGGAGCCTTTTTCTTTTTGGCCATAAACCAAGAAACGGGAATATAAAACAACTGGTATGCATAGCACACAAAGAAAATGATCGTGAAGACCAGGTTGATTATTTGCAATGGTTGCATATAAATATTTCTCCCATGTCGAATGATTGCTTAATTGAAAAATGATTCAAAAAACTCTTTAAGTGTTCCTTCGTATTCTGCTACCGCAAGAAATTCCTGTGTAGCCTGATTTCCCCAGCTGTACATTATAACGGTTTTGCCGTTGAATTCACAAACATCTAGGTCACTGTTGTTTATATTAACAGAATTTTTCGTAAGTTCAATCTCTTTTTCACTCATCCACTCTTTTTTGTAGATCTTTCTGTCATTGTCATCAAACCACATAACAGGATTCTTTATGCCAAGTTCAAAGAGTGCAAAATCTTTTGTCCTGACTATGTACGGAACGTATCTGTGAAGAGGCATTCTTTCAAGATAGATCATGTAATAGAATCCGTCCACATACCTCAATACCGGACAAGCGGTGTACCTTTCTTTTGAGTGCTCGTATTTATCCATCGGCAGCAACTCCCAGTTGGCCAAATCATCAGACACTGCAAAAAAACATGTAAATACGGTGCCTATCAACGGGCTTTTTCCTCCCATTTCAATAGCCATGACATACTTGTCCGGGCCTTTGCACACCGATGTATTGTATACTGTAAACTCTTCCGGTATTTCAAGTTCACCAATCTTTTTCCATGTTTTCAAATCGTCCGATACAAAAGTGTCAATTGCATGGCCCGCCAGTACTCCTCTGGTACCGAATGCATACATCTTGTCATTTTCGACATGAGCACATCCAAAAGAATAGCCGTATGCAAATGGTTCAGATGCCTCATTTGTCTCCATGTCCGCAAAGTGGAAATAGCCCTGGTTTTCTTCAAGCATATTCTTCGTCTGATCCCAGGCATTTCTGTGCACCCATTCAAATCTGAGCAGTCTGCCCTTCCATACTACGGGAGTTGATTCAACAAAGCTGGCTGAAATGGTTCCCTTCTTTTCGATCTTCGGAAACTGTGTTATTTTTTTCGTTCTGATTTCATTAAAATAATCGTTCAGCATATCTCTCCTATCTTCCGTATGACGAGCAAATGTCGTCTCACCTTAACCGTAAGGATATATATATTATACATTCTTGTATGCACTCTTTACAAGTTTTTTGGTTTTCATCGTTTAAACTATGCAACATTCCGGTTCGTTTACAATTGAAAAATAATACTTTTCCATCTATAATTGACGTATGAACAACCAGAACAGGAGCTACTTATGAGCAGAACACAGAGATTAGTCGCAGGAGAATACAAATTCAACTGCAAAACACGTTTTGTTTTCCATGGTAACCCTCATAGGAGACAATGGTACACTTTGACGTCCGAATTTTGCGTCAAAGACGGAAAAACAGTTCTCGCAATCTGCCCATTTGAATATGTCGCAGTGTATTTGAACGGCAATTATGCGTTCAGAATTTGCGAGAGATCATATATTTTCGACCCTGCATTTAAGACAATAGACATTACTGATTTAGTCAAAACCGGAATCAACACAATATCTATACTCTACTGCAGTACAGGAGAACCATCCAGAGACGGAGTTGCATTTGAAATCTCTTCAAACGGCTCTATAGTTCTTGTTTCTGATGAAAATGTTCTCTCCGGCGTCTATTCCCCTCTCAAACCGGGTTCACCTTATCTTGTTGAAGGCGGATCTGGCGAAGAAATATATGATGCACGACTTGAACAGGACATAGATAACTATGCTGACGAGAATGCAAGTGTCATCGGTTCATCACTTATCCGTACTCCGGTGGAAAAAATCCATAAATCGGACATTAAACTGCTGAAAGACAATGAAAATTGTCCCAAGACCAAATTGAACCATGGCTCTTTCGAGTCAGTCAAAGGATACCACAAACTGCTCTGCCCGGACGGCTCTCCTTCAAACACAGGATACTATTTTGCCAGATTGGATAAAACAGGATCGAAAAATGTAACTGTCAAATTCATTTCAGGAGTTAAAGAGGCATATTACAAAGGCACAACTGTATCAGACGGAGAAATTCTTGTCGCAGATGGTTCTTATATTTGTGTTTTCGGAACATGTCCCGACATCTGTCTATTTGGATACGACAATAGCTTGAGCTGGTCTTTCGTTGAAAAGCCTGCCAATCCTTTACCCAGACCGTTTTTCCCTTGGAATGACCTCAAAAAACCGGTTGAAAAAGATGACGTTCCTGTAATGCTTTCTCTTGGCAAAACCACAGAATCAAAAACTTATGAAGTGTCGGAAAAAGAACCGTCATTCCACTCAGTTTTAAAGACAGGATTATTCAGCACATCAAAAGGAATTGTAGATTTTAAAGATTTTTGTCTCGACAACAAAAATATCAAAAGGCTGAGTCATCCGGATATTTACTACCCTTTGACGATAAACCCGCATGACGATTTACTTGTATACCTGTTTGACTGGGATAATGAACAGATCGGCAGTTTCTCGTTTGATGCAACACTGCCTTGCGGATACAACATCAGGTTTGATTTCTTTGAGTCCATAAAAAACGACGGCGCCTCCCTTATGTCTCCTCGCATGACATTGACATATACATCAAAAGGCGGGCGTCAGAGCTATTACAGCCATGTCAGAAGAGGTTTCAGATATGTTCTGATGACACTTGAGCCATGCAAAGAAAAAGTGTTCGTCAATTCTCTTTCTTCAATTGACATGTCCTACCCCATAAGCACAGAATACGGATTTTCATGCTCTGATGAAATCATGAATGAAATATTCAGAATGTGCGAACATTCGGCAGAATGCTGTACACTTGATACATATATTGACTGCCCTGCTTATGAGCAGAATCCATGGACAGGTGATGCTTACATTACATCGCAGATAAACTTGAATTGTTTCGGCGAGTATGAAATGAGCAAGAGCTACCACAGACTCATTTCTGAATCCATCGAAGACGGCCTTCAAAAGGTGTACAGGACAAACAATCCAAGGTACGTAAATCGTAAAAATTTGCCATGTGCATGTTTTCCGACATATCCCGAAGGAACAATCCCGATTTGGAGTTATATGTGGATGAATTCTGTATATGACCACTACATGTATAGAGGTGACAGACAGTTCTTAATTGACATACTGCCAGCAATTGAAGAATCTCTGAGGAGAAGCGAGATTCAGCTTTCATCCAGAGACCTGCTGTCAATCGACGGAGCATGGAACCTGATAGAATGGGCAGACAATGACCTTCTCCAGTGCGGTGAAGTTTCTGCAAACAGCATGATTCTTAAACATATACTCGACATATATGCAAAAGTGGAATGTGATCTGGGAAAAACCGAACTCTCTGAGCATTATTCCGTTCTTTCCAAGAGGATTAAAGACGCTGTCAACAAGTACTGCTGGGATGAAGAAGCAAAAGCATATACCGACATGGTCAGAGACGAGTACGGATACAGGATTTATTCTGACTATTTCAAGAAAATAGGGCGTGAACCGGAATCTTATTCAGACTATTTGAAATACAAAAAAATAAGTGTCCAGACGAACACTTATGCCTGCATATTTGGTATAGCAGAAGGAGACAGGAAAAAAGCCACATCAAGATTTGCAATTGACAACCTGTCTTCCGGCACATACGTTGCAGGGACACCTGCCAACAATGTCAAGGGAGAATATGGCCCTGACATAGCGCCTAATGGTTATGTCCACATTGGTTCTCCGTTCTTTCTGCACAATGCATACCAATTGCTGGCTGACGAGGGCAGATTTGACCTCATTCTCGATTCCATAAAACGTGACTATGGATCAATGCTCGATGACGGAATCAGAACGACAATCGAGACATTCAATAAGCCGGGAGAATCAAACTCAAGAAGCTACTGTCACTCCTGGTCTGCCTACCCGGCCGCATATTTTAAAAGATTCGTTCTGGGCATTAACCCGACAAAACCGGGATTTGAAGAATTTTCATTAATTCCGCACCTGTCCGGGCTTGAATTTGCCGAAGGATCCGTACCGACTCCTTATGGTGAAATATCCGTTAGGATAACTAAAGACAAAATTGAATACACATGCCCAAAAGAATGTCAGATCACTGATTCTTCTGTTTGAGCAGTTCCTCAATCTTTTCAAGAACTTCTGTTTGTCTGTTGACATTTTCCAGGAGTTCTTTTCTTTCTTCCTCTTTTTTCTGAGCGATTTTTTCTCTTCTCTCTTCCTCTGCTTTTTCTTCTGCTTTTTTCTTTTCTTCCTCAACTTTGGCTTTTTCCTCAGCTTCCTCAAGTTCCTTTTTGTGAACTGCCTTCTGAAGCTTCATGATAATTTTGACAAAGAAATACAAAGTAAATGCGATGACAAGGAAGTTTAAAAGAGCCTGAAGGAATTGACCGTATGTTATGGCTATTTCGTTCAAAGCCTTTGTTCCGAGTGTTTCATCTGCTTCCACTGCTTCTCTCAGCACCCATTTCATATCCGAGAGATCATGGTTGCCTATAAGGAAACCGGCAATCGGCATAATGAAGGAATTGACAATTGAGCTGATCAGTGCATTGAATGCAGTTGTTATGGCAAGAGCAATTGCAAGGTCAATTATATTTCCTTTTGCAATGAAACTCTTGAAATCTGCCCAGAAAGTGGATGTTTTGTGTTTCACTTTCTTGACGTTATCTATTACTTCATTGAGGTTGTCTATTTTCCCGTTGTTTTCATAGTAACCTCGATCTTCGTTGTAGGTTACCTCTTTACACTTTTTCAGTTTCTTTTCTTTTTTCTGCTTCTTTTCTACTTTTTCTTCGGTGTCTCCCATGGCAAGCTCCTCTTAGAAAAAAATGTTGACAATGTATATTATATGGGTTAAAATTCATTGTATAAATACCCCGTGGGGGTATAGAGGTGATGAAATGGACAAAAAATGCATTCACTGCTCCGACAAAACAAAAGTCAGGACAGAAGAAGAGAAAAAGAGCCTCATGAACAGGCTCAGCAGAATAGAAGGTCAGATAAGGGGAATAAAGGGCATGATTGAATCCGATGCCTACTGCATCGATGTTATAATGCAGGTGTCTGCGGCCAATTGTGCGCTCAACAGCTTTTCCAAAGTTCTCCTCTCAGACCACATAAAGACTTGCGTGGTCAATGACATCAGGGATGGAAACGATGAAAAACTTGAAGAGCTCGTCGCAACTCTCGCGAAAGTGATGAAATAATATGGAACAATACTTAGTAACAGGAATGAGTTGCGCGGCATGCCAAGCCAGGGTCGAAAAAGCTGTCAGAAGCGTCAAGGGAGTTGACAACTGCAGTGTCAGCCTTCTGACCAATTCAATGGGAGTCGAAGGAACTGCATCACCTGATGAGATAATAAAGGCGGTGGAAAACGCAGGATACGGAGCATCGCTGAAATTTGAAGACAAAAAGAACGAATCATCTTTTTCGAAAAAAATATCTTCTGAGGAAGAAGCTCTGAAGGACAAGACAACACCGAAACTCAAGAAAAGGCTGTTCACTTCCCTTGCCTTTCTGATTGTTCTCATGTACTTTTCCATGGGACACTCAATGTTCGGTTTTCCTCTCCCCGTTTTTTTCAATGACAATTGCATAGCCATAGGACTTGTAGAAATGATTCTGACTATTGTGATAATGGTCATCAACAGACAGTTCTTTATAAGCGGATTCAAGAGTCTGATCCACAGATCTCCGAACATGGACACTCTCATCGCACTGGGCTCGTCAGCAGCCTTTGTATACAGCACCGTCATTTTGTTCATAATGACAAGAGCACAGGCAGACGGGGATACTACAAGAGTTATGAATCTCATGATGGAATTCTATTTTGAATCATCTGCCATGATTTTGACCCTCATAACGGTCGGAAAGACTCTGGAGTCATATTCCAAGGGCAAGACGACAAACGCCTTAAAAAGCCTTATGAAACTGGCCCCTAAGACGGCAAATGTCATTCGTGATGGGAAAGAGACAACAATTCCGATAGATGACGTAAAAGTAGGCGATGTTTTTGTCGTCAGACCCGGAGAAAACATTCCGGTTGACGGAACAGTAATCGAAGGAGAAAGTGCTATTGATGAATCTGCGCTGACAGGAGAAAGCATCCCTGTTGACAAGGTTGCTGGAAACATGGTCTCTTCTGCCACCCTTAATCAGTCGGGATTTTTGAAGTGCAGTGCCACCAAAGTCGGAGAAGACACAACGTTCGCCCAGATAATTAAGATGGTGAGTGAAGCGGCAGCAACGAAAGCACCGGTTGCCAGACTTGCAGATAGAATATCCGGTGTTTTTGTTCCGGTAGTTATTCTTCTTTCAATCATAACATTTACCATCTGGATGATAATAGGACAGACAATAGGCTATTCCCTTGCAAGAGGAATTACAATACTGGTCGTCAGTTGTCCATGTGCCCTCGGACTTGCAACGCCGGTAGCAATCATGGTCGGCAACGGAATGGGTGCCAAAAACGGAATTCTGTTTAAAAATGCAGAAGCACTTCAGGAAACAGGAAATGTTCAGATTGTAGCACTGGATAAAACCGGCACAATAACAAGCGGACAGCCCAAAGTTACCGATTTGTTTGCAGAAAAAGACAAGACAATTTTTGATCTTCTCAAAACAGCATATGCAATGGAAACGAAGAGTGAGCACCCTCTCGCCAAGGCAGTTACCAAATATGCAGAAGAACAGAAAGTTGAACTGTATGAGGCAAGTGAATTCTCTTCACTTTCGGGCAGCGGAATAACAGCAACTGTCAATGGTGAAAAATGCTACGCGGGAAACAGAAAATTCATTGAGAAATTTGCTGTTGTACCACAGTCTTCAATTGAAAAAGCGGAAGAGTTGTCAAGCGAAGGTAAAACACCATTGTTCTTTGCTGCAGATGGAAGTCTTATAGGGATAATAGCCGTTGCAGACACAATAAAAGAAGACAGTCCAAAAGCAATTCAGGAACTCAAAAACATGGGCATCCACGTTGTCATGATAACAGGCGACAACGAAAAAACCGCGAAGGCCATCGGTGAACAGGCTGGTGTTGATGAAATAGTAGCATCTGTCATGCCAAATGAAAAAGAAAAGATTATTTCCGAACTGCAAAAACACGGAAAGGTGTGTATGGTCGGCGACGGAATAAATGACGCACCTGCACTCACAAGGGCAGACATCGGCATGGCAATAGGTGCAGGAACAGACGTAGCAATCGATTCCGCTGATGTTGTTCTGATGAAAAACAAATTGACAGATGTTTCTTCAGCCATAAGACTTAGCAGAAAAACATATGTCAACATAGTTGAAAACCTGTTCTGGGCCCTCATATACAACACATGTCTTATTCCGATTGCTGCAGGTGCATTCGTATGGGCGGGACTCACAATGGATCCTATGTACGGAGCCGCTGCAATGAGTCTTTCGAGTTTCTGCGTATGCATGAATGCGCTGAGACTCAATCTGTTCAATATACACAACCCAAAAAGAGACAAAAAAAGAAATAATAGCATAAAGGTCGGTGAAAGTGGTAAAATATTATTAGCAGAAACAAAAGGAGAAAGCAATATGAACGTTAAAACAATGGAAATCAAAGGAATGATGTGCCCGCACTGCGAAGCAACAGTCAAAAAAGCTCTCGAAGCCGTTGAAGGAGTTGCATCCGCTCAGGTCAGCCACGTCGAAGGAAAGGCCGTTGTAACACTGAATTCATCTGTCGAAGACAGCACTCTCAAACAGGCTGTTGAAGCAAAAGATTTCACGGTAGTAAGCATAAGCTGACATGACCCCGGTTTTCATTATGCTTGTCGGTCTTCCCGCATCGGGAAAAACCACATACGCAGACAAAATGAAAGAACAGGGATACTGCTCTTTCAGTTCCGATGATATACGAATAGAATTGTTTGGAGATGTTAGCGATGTATCTCACAACAGCATTGTGTTTGACACTCTCCATTCAAGACTGATTGATTCTTTGAAAAACGGCAAAAACTGTGTCTTTGATGCCACCAATATATCTAAACAGGGGCGGATAAGGTTTCTTGAATCCATAAAAGACATAAAATGCACGAAAAAGTGCGTCGCATTCGACGTACCTGTACAAGTATGCATGGAAAGAAACAAAAAGAGGGACCGTCAAGTCCCTGAATCAGCATTTGAAAAAATGCAGACATACTTTTCGTTTCCATCTTCAGATGAAGGATGGGATGAGATAGAAACAATCCGTTAACCACGTTAAGAAAGGATTGCTATGCTTTCATATCTGTTTATTGGAATCTTTATTATCGCAGCAGTTTTCAATCTGATAGGTACACAGAAGGGTCGGGAGAAATTCGGAAAAATATCTAAACCTTTTCTTGCACTTTCGCTCTGTCTGTATTGTCTGTTCAAAGGATTGCCGAATCCTGACCTTCTTTTGATTGCTGCATTGTTTGCCTGCTGGCTTGGAGATATCCTGATCAATCCCTCGGACGTAAAATGGTTTGTCGCGGGAGGTGCAGCCTTCTTTGTCGGTCACGTCCTCTATATAATCAATTTTGCAGTCAAAATAGACTTTTCTGCATTCCCGATTGCAATTGTTGTTCCTGTTGCAGTCGCATATCTGCTGATTTCCGGCGCAGTTATTTTCACATTGAGAAAAAAAGCCCCGCTTATCATGCTGTTTGCACTGTTTTTGTACCTGATGAGCAACGCATTGACAAATATCTTTGCACTTGTGTTGATGGTCAATTCTTTCGGAATCTGGCATTTGCTTTCATACATCGGAGCAATACTGTTCTTCCTATCAGACTGTGCATTGTTCCTTCTGACATATGTTCCGGAGAAACCGAGATTTTACAAATCCGATCTGTTTGTCATGTCAACATATATTCCTGCAATATTGCTAATCACAATAGGATTAACTCCTTTGTTCTGAGAATCTTCCCTGCTGAATGTCTCTCTGAACAAATGTCTTTCTGACTGAATTGATGACATTCTTTTTATCTGCGGACCACAGGGGTGCAACAAGCAGTTTTTTCGGTGCATCTCCGGTAAGTCTGTGAATTACAACATTCTTCGGAAGCAGTTCGACGCAGCTGCACAAAATATCTATATATTCATCCATATCCGGCACTTGAAATTCTCCTCTTAAGTAGAGTTTTTCGAGTGCCGTATTTTTCAGCACATGAAGAAGCTGAAGCTTTATTCCGTCAGTGTGTTTGCCGACGAACTTAACCGTTTCAAGCATCATCTCTTTAGTCTCATAAGGTAGGCCTATGATTACATGTGTAATTACATTTATTCCTGCTTCACGGAGTCTTTTGACAGCATCAACATATTCCTGCAAATCAAAGCATCTGTTTATGAGTTTTGCTGTTGAATCGTGTATCGTCTGAAGCCCTATTTCAACATATACTGGCTTTATTTCATTTGCCTTTTTCAACACTTCTATGACATCTTCGCCAAGACAGTCCGCTCTTGTTCCGACAGATATTGCAGATATTCCGTCATCATTCAAAGGCATATCTATCTTTTCGCGCAGCTGTTCAATCGGCATATATGTCGAAGTAAAGCTTTGAAAATATGCAATGTATCCGCAGTCATCTCCTGTTTTGTCCGACACGCGTTTTTTTGCATTGGATATTGCGTTTTTGTAGGCCTGGTCATACAGGCTCTCGGAAAAATCCCCGCTTCCGCCTTCCGAACAGAATATGCATCCGCCTATTCCCTTCGTTCCATCTCTGTTAGGACACGTGAAACCTCCGGACAATGACAGCTTGTACATCTTGTGCCCGAACTTTTCTTTGTAATATTCATTTGCCGAATAATACCACATGTTTTACCTTCCAAAAAAGGACAACAATCTTTTTCAGATCATTGTCCTGAATTCATTACAATTTTCTCCAGTGTCTAAGTTTGTTGGTGCATTCAAGCACATAACCGTCACAATAGAATTTTAATTTGTTATATGGTGTCTTATACCCTGCTTCTTTGAGTCTTCTCATGATGATGAGACAGGATATGACCGATACAATGAGAACCATTCCCAAAACTCTCATACTGTTTGAAGGTTCAGTCGCAACTGTCAGAATTGCCATGCATATGATTGCGTAAAAACATCCGAAAGACAACTTGCCGAAGACAGACTTGACATATCCGAGAGGCATCAGTGTTGTTTCCACTTTCAGATCATTGTTGTCATCGAGGCTTACACCGAAAGTCTTGTCTAAAAGAAGAGACTTTGAACTGACTTCTTCTTTCATTGCTATTCCCTGAATCAGGTTAATGGCACCAAAAATGACCACAGAGAAATTTAATATTGCAAGTGATGCAAATGCTGGAAACATCTCTTTGATCAGATTATGCATGATGACAAACTCTATTACACCAAAGAACACAAGCAGCAATCCGTTTAAAATGTATGCTGATTTAGTGTGCTTCAAATCATTTTTTCTCGATGCGTACAGAGTTATTCCCTTGTTGTTGACAACAGGAGATTTGTCCATTGTCGAAGTGTTTAGAAACTTGCTCTCATACTCTTCAACCAGGGGATTTACTTCCTGTTCTTCCGTTGAATTGGTAGAATAATCTTTGTTTTCTTCCATGTTCAGCTCCCAAAATTAGATTTTGTTTTCTTTTATAAACTTTTCTATGTCATCAGTCTCTTTAATTATCTGGGGAGACAGCCATTCGGCACCGTTTTCGGTAATGAGAACATCGTCTTCAATCCTTATACCGATCCCCTCTTCTGCAATGTAAAGCCCCGGTTCGTTTGAAATAACACATCCCGGCTTCAGTGCGTCATAATCTGCCAAATCATGAACATCTACACCGATGTGGTGTGAAACGCCGTGGAAATAGTATTTGGACACTTCTTCTTCGGTTCCCTCTTCAATCAGACCTATTTTCTTGAGTTCCGCTTTGTAGTACTCTCTCAAGAATCCGTTGAGTTCCTTTGTCGTGTAACCGGGTCTTGCTTTTTCGAATACCATCTTTTGAGCATTGAGAACTATGTCATAAAGCTGTTTCTGACGTCTTGTATACTTTCCGTTAACCGGGAAAGTTCTCGAAATATCCGCGCAGTAACAATTGTAGTTTGCACCGAGATCAAATAGAATCAGATCCCCGTCTTCTGCAAAACTGTTGTTGTCACTGTAGTGGAGACAACACGCATTCGCTCCGCTCGCTGCGATTGTCGGGAATGCATACCCTGTTGCTCCGTAGTACTTTATTGCCTGATCGAAATAGCTCTCGAGCTGATACTCGTACATCGGTCTCATATGTCTCAATATGTTCTCGATTCCCTTGTTGGTTATTTCTATAGCCTTTCTCATCTGATCGAGTTCTTCAGGCTGTTTTGTTGTTCTCGCGTGCTGAAGCATAGGCCTTCCGCTCTTGACTTCAACCGACGGGTACATTTCCTTGACTTTGGAAGAAAACACATCGCAGTAATCCGGAATATCTTCTTCACCCTTTGGAATCAGATCCAGGTAAAGAACACAGCATTTCTCCAGATACTTGCCGAGTGTTGACTCAAAAGACTCAACGTATTCAACTTCTTCTATGCCTGAAATCTCTGTAATTTCTTCTTGTGTCTTGGGAGCTCCGACCCATTTTGCCTTAAGTTCATCATACGGTTTGATGAACATTGTGCTTCCCGTTTTTCCGTCATTTTTATACAAGAGCAATACGTTTCCGTATTCAACAACGCCGCTCAGATAGTAGTAGTTTCTGTTTATTTCGTATTTATCCTGAAAAGTTACATCCGGACCTCTGCGTGAAAAAACTGCCATTACGGAGTTGTTCTCCATCTGGTCCAGCACTCTTCTTCTGTTTTCAGTAAAAACTGATTTGTCCACCGTTTTTACCTCCTATTATGCAATACGCGTTAATTATACCCTCAATAGATACGATTTACAATTACACTTTTACGTAACTATGCACATTTTTTGGTTTTTTGCGCGAAAAGATCACGAATATGGGTTAAGTGAACCCGATCCGGTTCCTTCAACACCTTTGACAGGCTCGTGTCCCGAGTATGCAGATTGTTCGTCAGTTCTCACAAAAAATCTGTACCAGTCATACGTGTTTGGTTCGTAATCATCTGCCCAGGTCAGGTCCACGTTATATATCCCGTCTTCCAGTTTTACCATGTTCCATATGTGAGATTTACTCATTCTGTATGCACAATACAGATTGGCTTCCCTGCACAAAAGTGCATATGCCGTGCTGTATCCTTCGCACACTGCTCTGCCGCACACAAGTGCTCCGAATGCAGTGTAACAATTGTCCGGTCTTTTGTCGTATTTGACCTGTTCTGTCACCACAACAGCTAGATAGTAGTATTTGTCATAAGTTGACAGATTGTCAGGCATGAATCTTATGATTCGCCTGATAATATGCTCAAACAATGAAATGCTGTGCTTCAGCTCTTCAGTTGTCATTCCATCCTGAGCCAATGTGGCATTTCCATCCTTGTATGGATTGAAATATTCGATGTGTATGTCTAAATATACGTTTATGATATCACCCGTAACAGGGTCAATTGCTCCATACGTTTTCGGTGTTATTGTCATGTAAGAATTGACAAACGGATCACAATACATCATCGGTTCGCTGAGACTGAAAAATGCTTCTTTCAAATCGCCGGAATATTCTTCTTTCTTTATGGAATAATTCTCGAAATTTCTGGCTTTCGATGACAAAGAATGAAATGCATTTTTCGTGCTGTTGTCAAGTTGAGATAAAAATCCGTTCGGATCTTCCTCATAGTTAAAAACCGAAAATGAATGCCTGTTGTCCTTCATTGCATTTAAGCACGATATGGCTTTGCAAATTGACGCGTCTATGATATCTGATGCCTCTTTCTCAATTGGATCTGTAAAAGTCTCACCCGGAAGAGAGTAAGGCTTGAGTTCCGGAGCATAATCAAACGGAATGACATTTTCTCTTTTTTGAGTTTCCGTATGTGATTCTGTGATTTTCTGAGTTTCGGTTTGCGTAGTTTCAAGTTCTTCCAGTCGGGAAACCAGATCTTCAATAAATCCTCCGCATGATGACAAAGAAAAAATGAATATAACAACAAGAAAAACAGCTAAGCCTTTTACAATTGTTCTCTTCACAAAATCACCTCTTTCCTGCTGCTACTGTTAAGAATATTAACAAAAATAAATATCATTTTCAAGCATTGCACACACGTGATAGTCACCGTTGGTCTTGTAACGATGTTTTGGTATTGATATAATTACACTAGTAATTAATTGGTAAGGAGATTCCGGTATGTTCAGCAAAAATGTATTGATCGTTATTCTGGCTGTATGTCTGATGATTGCGTGTATGCCATTGGCCATTACCGCAGAAGGAGAATTGTCAATAAAAAACAATCTGGCAACAAGCAATTCTTCCGTAGACATATTGCCTTTTTCAAACAGAGTCAACAAAACATGTTTTTACCTGCCTTCAAACATTGATTTGACAAAGGTGGAAATAGAGACTTCATTGAAGCAGTACTCATTCAATGGCAGTCAGATGTTGGATTTTCCGGATGACCATGTCATAGATGTAACACCCGGAGAAACCATCGATACATATGGAAACACATGCTACATGCTGTATCTGGGCGGTAATGCATATTTTATTTACTCGGGCAGCGCAATAGGCTCAGTTTATGTAAAAACCAGCGGAGGAATCAATCCGCTTCGTTCAAGCAAGAATTACAAAGACAAAAAAAGTCAGCTTGTTATTGCGAATGATTCCGGCACTGTAGTTTATGACGACATTTCACTTGGGACTGTTTCCGAAATAAAAGGCAGGGGCAACGCATCTTTTTCAAATGAAAAGAAACCCTTCCAGATCAAACTCGGTAAAAAGACGGATTTGTTCGGAATGGGAAAAGCAAAGACATGGATTCTTCTCGCCAACTATAACGATTCTGCATATATCCGTAACACCTGCGTATTTAAAATAGCTCAGGCGCTGGAACTGCCTTATACACCGAATTCGGTTTTTGTCGACCTGTACATAGACAGTGAGTATCAGGGACTATATCAACTGTGCGAAAAGACCCAAATAGGCGAAAACAGAATAGAGATAACAGACCTTGAGGATCTGAACGAGAAAGCCAACAAAGGGGAGGATCTTGACAGCCTCCATATCAGTACTCACAATGGAGATATTTTAGACGACAGCAGCAATCTCAGCTGGTACAGATATGCTGATGGCATGAAAAATCCGGACAACATAACCGGAGGTTACTTAATTGAGCTCGATAACCTGTATTCAAGATCTGAAAAGTGTGTGTTCCAGACACACAATGATAACCAGTACACAATCAAATCCCCTGAAGTCTGTTCACAGGAGGAAATGGATTATATAGCAAACTTGTTCAGTGATTTTGAGCAGGCACTGTACAGTGAAACAGGATATAACGACCTGGGCAAGCACTATACCGAATACTGCGATCTGGAATCGCTTGTAAAGGTTTACGTTGTCGAAGAAATATCCAAAAACTGGGATGCATACATAGGGAGCATCTTCTTCCACATAGACACAGATGGGATGCTGCACGCCGGCCCAGTCTGGGATTTTGACAACACATGGGGTAATATCCCCAGCAGAGGCACTTACGGAACCAATCTTACTGAGCCCTGGGCAAATGGTGCAAGCATGGTATTCGGTTATGTCGCAAGTTTCGGCAAAGCAGTGATTCAGCACGAAGATGCAAAAGCACTTGCATCGACCATATATCCCATTGCAGCAAAATGCCTGGAAGACATGCTGCAGTCTGATGGATACATAGACACATTGACAGAACTTCTCTCACCTTCTGCTCACATGGACATGATGAGATGGCCGGTGGAAAAAAGATCCACAACTTTCAGATATTTCAGAACATATTCCGATGAATCGGTGAATTCATGCGTGGGATTCTTGCGCAATTTCATGGCGGTAAGAACTGAAGCACTCTATGACTATTTCGATGCCGAGCACGAAGGTCATGTTCACAGCCTTGAAAAAGTTGAAATGGTGGAACCTACATGCACGGAATCAGGAACTGCTGAATACTGGGAATGCTCTTCATGCCACAAAAAATTCTCCGATGCACTTGGAGAAAACAGGATAACCGAGCCATTAATAATTGAACCGTTCGGCCATGACTGGGGAGAATGGGAAACAGTCGAAGAGCCTACTGTTGAAAAAACAGGACTTGAAATGCGGGTATGCTCCAACGATCCGTCTCATACGGAAATGAGAGAAATCCCGAAACTGGATGTGACAACTTCAGATGAGACAACAGAAACGACTGAAGCAGAAACAACTATTCCAACAGAAACAGAAACTGACAAAACAGACACAAAGGATAAAGAACTTACTCCAACTGCAATAGTTCTGATTGTTTCAGGTGTTGTACTCACTGCATTTGCAGTAGTTCTTGTTGTGATTGTGGTCAGAAAAAAGAAACACTAAACTGGAGAAATATATATGACAAGCTTATTGATACACCCGGAAGAAATAAGCAAAAAATGGATAGACAGACTGGTTGAAAGCAAAATAGACTGCCTTGGCATCCACCCTGTTGGAGGATACAGAGCACACATCAATCTTGAAGTCATGCTGAAAGACATGAAGACTGAAAAATTCAGAAATCTTTTGGACTATGCTTTAGAAAAAGGACTCAGAATAGAATACGAGATGCATTGCGGTTCTTATCTCATGCCCAGAGATTTGTTCGACACTCATCCCGAGTATTTCAGGATGAATGAAGAAGGAACAAGGACAAGCGACATGAATTTCTGCGTATCAAACAAAGGCGCATTGAAACTTGTCGCGAAAAGAGCACGTGAACTTGCAAATTCTCTGTACAAGAGCACTCACAATTTCTATTTCTGGCTTGACGACAAAAAAGACAGTCATTGCCACTGTCCCGAATGTTCAAAGTATTCCGCATCTGACCAGCAGATGATTGTAATGAATGAGATTTTAAAAGAAATTCAAAAAGATATTCCGGATGCAAAGCTGGCATATCTTGCGTATTTCAACACTTCTCTGCCACCGAAAAAAATACGCCCGGACAAAGGAATTTTCGTTGAGTATGCCCCGATGGAAAGAGACATGAAAAAGCCATCATCGGACGTTCCGGACAAAGAAAAAGAACTGCAGGCAGATTTACTCAATACTTTCGGCAAAACAGACTCCAAAGTACTTGAATACTGGTATGACAACTCAATGTTTTCAAACTGGACAAAACCTCCCAAAAAGTATGTTCCGGATTTTGATCTCATATCCAAAAGCGTAGATTATTACAAATCCGCAGGTTTTGAAAACATAAGCAGTTTTGCATGCTACCTGGGAGAGGATTATGAAGAACTATACGGAGACTTCGGGCTTCCAGTTCTGGAGTTTGGAGAATAGGAGGAGCACATGAAAATAGATCTGACAAAATCAGGCTTTCCGGATAAATCATATGAGAAGTGGAGCATTGCATTTGAAATTGCGGAAAGCACATCCGGAGAAGTGTTCAGAATTGATTCATCATCTTCTCAGCCCCTGATTATTGCTCAATTGTCTGACAATAGCCTTGACATTGAACTGCACTACGATTCAAATGAGACTCCCCTTCATCTCAATGCTACAATTTCAGCTCCAATCAAACTGACAGTTTCTGCAACACCTGCATACGTTTTTCTTTCAGACGGAAAAAGAATACTGGATGAAGAGTGGCCGCTTGGTAAAATGGACTTTTCAAATGCAACATGCTCCTCTGGCGTTGTTGCATCATTTACCGATGACAATACAGAAGAGCTGCCTTTTAAAAAGGAATACACATCGGATATAGAAAACTGGAAACCATATGGCGATAACACAAATATAGGAGACTGTATGCCGTTCGCGGACGGAGATATTTACAGGTTGTATTATTTGTTTGACCGCCGTCACCACAAGAGCAAATGGTGTCTTGGAGGTCACAGATGGGCTCAAGTATCATCAAAAGATCTTGTGCATTGGGAAACCCACCCGATTGCAATTGGTATAGACGAACAATATGAAGGCTCAATATGCACGGGCTCGGTTTTCAAGCACAATGGCACATATTACGCATATTATGCCGTCAGAATGTCTGATCGTTCCCCTGCACTTCTGACATGGAGCACAAGTACAGACGGAGAAACATTTATCAAGAGCAAAAGGTATATAACACTTAAAGAACCGTATGAAGGTGTATCAGCCAGGGATCCGAAAGTGTTCGAAACAGATGACGGTGTTTTTCATATGCTTGTGACAACATCTGTTGTAGATAAAGAGGTCGGAGCACTCGCACATCTCGTCTCAGATAATCTTGAAGAATGGAAACAACTCGATCCTTTTGTCACACTGGACATTGCAAACCAGCCTGAGTGTTCGGATTACTTTAAATTCGGAGACTGGTACTATCTTGTATACAGCAATTTCGGAATTGCAAAATGGTTCAAATCCAAGTATCCTCTGGGCCCGTGGAAGGCACCTGAAGACAACCTGGTGGCCGCTAAGAACGTAGGCGTACCGAAAGCAGCAATCATTAAAAACAGACTGATTTTCGCTGGCTTCACTAAAGAAGGAAAGGGATACGGAGGCAACTTCATTTTTTATGAAGGATTGCAAAAGGAAAACGGAGATCTTGATTTCAAAAAAGTATTCTAAATATATAAATTGCGCCTTCGCATTTCGGTGTGAAGGCGCTTAATTATGTCAGTTGTTATCTTTTTGTCTCTGACGTTCTCTGCGGCGGATTTTCATCATGCTCTTGTTTTCATACATCAAGTCATCGGCACGCCTTAAAACATCGTCCACGTATGAGTCAATCTTCGGATCAAACAAAGCCATGCCGCTTGCCATAGATACGTTGACATATGCAGGTCCGTCTTTGTCTTCGTTTTCTTCAACTCTTCTGCGCAATTCTTTCAGCAAAGAATCGCGGTTTGAATAGTCATCACCGCAAACGACAGCAACAAATTCATCGCCGCCGGTTCTGAAGACAGCACTGTGCTGGAATACATCACATATGAGTTTGCTTGCATTCTTCAGCATCTGGTCTCCTTTGTCATGTCCTTCAACGTCATTTGTCTTTTTAAGTCTGTTGACGTCAAACATGACAATGGCAAATTCTTTTACCTTTCCGCTCTCTATGTCTGCATTCAGTGATCTTTCGTAGATATCGTAGCCTGTACGGTTGCGAACTCCTGTAAGCACGTCGTTTTGAGCAAGGACTAGTGCTGATTCGAGACGTCTCTCCTGCTCCTGTCTTGCGCGGATTTCCGCGTCCTTGTTAGCAATACCGACAACAAATGTTCTAGGATCACCTTCGCCGTTCTTAACTATCTTCATTTCATAGTACTTGAAACTATCTTCGGTTTTTTCGCGATATGTAATCGAGAGACTCTTTTTAGTCGTAAAGTACTCTACAAGGTACTCTTTATCGAGAAGCTTGGAGATAAGCTCCTTATCCGGCTCATATAATTTCTGGTCAATGTACAACTTAATAAGGTCTATATAATTGCCGTGCTGAACAGTCTGTTTGAAAATCTTATCTGTATACGGGGGCAGATTCGAGAAGGATACAACTTCGTTTTCTATGTCAACGTAAAGTACGATTGCATATTCGTCTGCAAGTATTCTTACTATATCTTCGTTTCTTCTCGTATTCTCGTCATTGATGAATTTGAATGCAATATCTCTCAGCACATATACACCGAAGATATCTTCGCTTCCCTCTATCTGGTACAGATATATACTGTGCCTGTGCCATGTTAGATAGCCGGCAGTTGAACGAGTGCGGAATGTCAAATCCAGTGTTCGTTCGCCCTTGTTGAACTTTTCAATGATCTTTTCACGGTCGGTCATTTCTCTATATTCATCGCGATTTGAAACAGCCTTGTAATCGTGGAACCATTTCACATAGTCAGAGAATTTGATTGGAAGTTTAAATCCTCTCTGTACCATGTCTACTTTGTATTCAACTTCATCAACCACTTCGAATATATCTGATGTGATTACATCTTTTGAAACATTGAAATCAAAGTATCCAAAAGCACAATAATAGTTAGCTCTCTGGAAAATATCTATTTTATGTTTGAAATGCTGTATTTCGGCATCTCTTTTTTCTTTTTCCGGATCAATTTCACTTGAAGTAACAATGTATCCGTCAGTTCCGTTATTGAACTTGATATTTGAAAAAGTAGCAAATAAGCTCTTGTCATGATTAGGCAAACTATAGATGACATGTCCGCCTGCACCGCCCTGGAATATAGGACAGTCGGGACAAGGTGAATCGAGTCCTCTTATTGCCTTGTAACAATGAACCCCGTCTTTGATTTCAGGAAACAATGATTCAGCTGCACTGTTGTGATTATTGATGACATAATCCTTGTCAACAACGATAGCTAAATTGTCGAATTTGATATAGTCCATTTTTTACTCCAAAAATCACTAGTTCTTTCCAACAACACACACGCGCATTATGGGTCATTTTATTATAATATAATTGTCCGGGGATTTCAACTTTTTTGTGCAGTGTCGATATACATTGTGGAGAAAAAACACATTCTTTTGGTTATTAAGTTGTATTTTTGCTTCACAGGTATTATGATGTAAGCAGTCTATTTACAACCAGTGGGTTGTATTTTCAAGGAGAAGTAAAGATGAAATACGCAAAGAGATTAGTAGCAGTCTTTGTTTTGGCTGTTATATTGATTAACATGGCAGCATGCACCGGAGCCAAGAGTTCAGTCAAATTTGAAAACTGGAACGATTGCAATGCACTTACATCATTGAAAGAATATGTTGCAACTGTAACAGACAAGAATTCCAAGGATTTTATACCGGTCGAAGACAGAATAGCTGTTTTTGACATGGACGGCACACTGTGCGGAGAGCTGTTCCCCGAATATATCGAATACTTGCTTTTGGCGTACAGATGCCTTGACGATCCGAATTATGAAGCTTCTGATGAGCTCAAAGAAGTGGCAAATCTCATAAGAGAATCAGGAAAAGAGTACAAAACTCCAAACGTTTCTGATTTTGACCAGGTTCACGGAAGAGCCCAGGCAAAAGCATTCGCCGGATTGACACAAGATGAGTTCATTACGTACGTCAAAAACTTCCTAAATATGGAAGCAGAGGGATTCGAAGGACTCACATACGCAAATTCCATTTATAAGCCAATGATAGAAGTTGTTGCATTCCTTCAAGACAACGACTTCACGGTATATGTAGTAAGCGGTTCCGATCGTATGATATGCCGTGCAGTAGCTTGTGAAACACTTAACATTCCGGAAAATCAGATAATAGGAATGGATGTAACAATGAGAGCTTCAAATCAGCCTAAAGACAAAGACAATCTGCACTATCAGTTCAATGACAACGGAAAAGACATACTTGTCAGAGGCGACGAGTTGTGGATCAAAAACCTGAAGATGAATAAAGTTTTCCAAATAGCTCAGGAAATAGGCAAACAGCCTGTTTTGTCATTCGGCAACAGCAGCGGAGACGTAAGCATGCACGAATACACCATTACCGACAACAAATACAAAGCAATGGCATTCATGCTCATAGCCGATGACACGGAACGCGATTACGCAGACATGAACGAAACAAACAAACGCAAAGCTCAATGGGAAGAACGCGGTTACACTATCATATCAATGAAAAATGACTTCAAAACCATTTACGGAGAAGGCGTCAAAAAAGTGGACTGACAATCTGTGAACCCTCACACGAATAAATTCGCGTGCTTCCCATAAGTGTATTGATACACGTAGTCTCTTTAGGAGACGGAAACTCCGTTACTACAGATACAACCCAAACTCAGATACTTACGACACCATTGTCGCAAGTTCCGCATTTAGGTTAATTAGTGTAGATAACGTGCAGGTGGTTCTCTTGGTGACCTGAGGAACTTTTGCCTCAAGTTCCAACCTCTCCCTCGCGGGCAAGGATTTTAGTATTTCTCTTATGTAGTATCTGCTTCCGATGTTGTATGACGCAGATAAGTCACAGTTGTAGCATTTGCCGTTCTGGAATTTACACAAGCTATAAGATTTTAACTTGGCTTCTTTTCCACGCAACACAATACCGCTTCCGTCATATGCATATAAGCTTGTTCCATAAGGATTTACATGGCTTATCCGCATACCCAGTCTGTGTGCTTTATGCTCAACCATTGCTTGAACATATCTGTTTCTCCACATGTGAAGCCTCTGCTTTTTTGAGCCACTCTTTTTGCCCTGGGTATCCAGGTGTTCAAATACTATGACATCAGCTTCGTATTGGATTGCAACGTCAATAATGAAACATGCAGTCTCAACAGATATTTTGTCGTTTATGCCATCAGCTTTAGCCCATAGTCTCGGTGTGCGGTGATTACCATTTTGCTGTGCTTTCTTGATGCGATTTATTGAATGATTCAGAGAGTCGTATTCTTTTGGAAGTTTCAGTATCTTTCTTCCAATGACCGTGCCATCTGACTGCATTACTGAAATCGCAGCAGCACTGTTGATTCCGAGATCTACGGCAACTATGGTTTGATTGAATATATTTGTGTCGGACAGTTCTGCATTTTCCTCTAACGGATAATCCAGAAACCATTCGTGACCACGCTTTTGCAGTGTGGGTGCACATATTTTACTCGATGCACCTCTTCTGGTGATATAGTCCACATTAGACTTTCTGAGTAGAACTCAAAAAAGTTATTGCTTTTGTAGGATTTGCTCTTGATAATGTAATCGCCCTGTCCGTTGATAACAGATAATTCTGCATCTTTGAACTCCGTCTGAGGGAATACCCATTTGTCTTCCAGTTCAAAAACTGGAACTATTCTCAACAGCAATGCCCTTTTCTCTTCTCCGCTGTTTTCGTCAACGACCTTAATCCAGTTAATAAATGCGAGTGACTGCTCACCGTTCATTGGATTCGTAAAGGCCCTCGATACATTGTATCCCTGGCCCACTTCTGTTATCCACTCCATGTCACCCAGAATATCCACATTTTTGTATGACACGTCATATTTGTCCGGAGATGAAATATTGGATCTCGTGGAAAGGCCACTCAACGTGTCAGGGTCAATCAAATGCGCAGAAGCTAAGGGTGAAACATGTGATGAACGGATAAAAGTTGTTGCTTCCTGCAGTGTCATGTTTCTGCTGTTTATGTAGTTAGCCCAGACATCGCAAATGCTCTGTTCTCCCTGAAGAAGTTATCCGTTATTCTCTCCATGGCGGCTGTCATGTTCTCAAAACTGGCGACTCTGTTGTTGTATTCATTTTTATGCTCAACATATGAGTAAGTAACGACAAACGCGAAAATGCTCAGTATTATGCAAACATTCACAATGATAAGTATTGCTTTCTTCATAATCGCGGGCTCCACTCTTTAATAATCTGCTAATATTTTACTTGTACATCTCTCTTCAGTCAAGGATGCTCAAACAATTTTGAACACTCTTGTCTCACCTTTTTTCATCGAAAAGTCGCTGAAATAGTCACACGGAACGAGTTTCTCTCCTGTGTAAGCATCTTCAAGACTTGATTTTTGCGTAAGAAACAGCCTTTTTTCTCCATCGGATGTTGCGTGTATTGAAATCATTTTGCCGTATGCATACACAATGTCTTCCGTGAACGAGTATATGTGCACACCTGCTGTTTGGAATGCTTCCCTCAATGCGCCTGCAGACGGAACATCCGGGAATACGTATTCCTGATACTCTTCTCCCAAATATACCTGACCTTCTTTGCATGGACACACTTTACTATTTGTATCATCTCCGCGTTCACTTGCAACGTAAATGATTGAATGATTGCTGTTTTTCCACTTATCTATCTCAGGAACTCTTTCGTGAACATTGAGCAGCACAATGGATTTATACGCTTTCAAGTCGAGACTGTCAATGTCCGTGAGAGCAAACTGCTCATATGCAGTACCTGTTCTCGATATTAATTGCAGAAATCCCTCCAGTCCTGCATTGTTGGTATATTTGCTTCTGGCATATGTGTCATATACAATTGCCACTTCGGCAACAGATTTTTCATTTAATTGAGACTCAAAGAGCTTTAAAGAATTATCTACAGTTTCCATATACTTCTCTGTTTTGAACCATCCTCCCCACATATCGAACCACCACATTCCTGCTCCTGCGGAGATGGTTTTGGCAACAACCTTTCTCATTTGATGTATACTTGTTTCTTCATCATCAGGACCATACCAGATTTTGCCGTCATACATTGTGTTTCCAATAGGGTTTGCGTGTGGCATTGATACACTTATAGGCCCGCTTAAATGAGTCCTGACATCACACTCGGTAAACCATATCTTATTGTGCTTTCTGGCTGATCCAATTGCTCCCAATAAAACCCAATCAGTACCAGGTGCCCTTTGTGTGTCATAAGCGAAAGGACTTGCGAGAAAGTCTACGTCGGAACTATTCAAAACAACATCCAATGCATCGTGTCCGAACCTTGTGCCCGCATAACCGTAAAAAGCTCCCATCACTCTGTTTCCGCCCGTTATTTTCTTAGCAAATCCGGCAAGAGTTACCAAAGCTTTTGCTGTTTCAACACTTCTGAATATGTTGTATTCTGCGACGATATCAGGATACTTAAACGTATCTTCGGGCAAATATACCCTTTCTGCCGGTGAAGGCACTCTGATATCATCAAAAGATTTGAATGATGTTGTCCAAGATTCATTCAAACTTTCTACGCATTTGTATTTGTCTTTCAAATATTTATGCCATGACCTTGAAGAGGTACTTGAATAATCTGTCAATTGCATCGGGTAGATCATCGGTCTCATGAACTCTTCGGTCCAGCCGCATGCAATCTGCCATCCGACAACATATTCATCAATTCCGCTATCATCAAGGTAGTCTTGAAAAGCAGTCATTGCTCTTTTTGTATCTTCAAGCCATATTTCAGAGGAATAACTCTGATGAACACTTTTTCCGGAAAAATCTCTGCACAATTCATCAGGGTTTTCATCTTCCCAAAAAGACGGAGGCTCTACCATTACCCTTGGAATAATCCAGATTTCACCGGGTTTGTAGTTTTTTATAACCTGCTTAAAATTCCTGTCAACAACAGAAAAATCATATTTGTCCTTACCAATCCAAAATCCTGGATAAAATGGTCTTATGCCACTCATTGGGTTAATTCCCCTGTCACCTGCGTAAACAGGAACAAATATAAGCTTATACCCCAGCGCAATGAAACTGTCATAATCAGCTTTTTCAATCTGGTAACTCATGTATCCGCATGGAGCCATCGCTTCTCCGTTAACAAACAAAAATGGAAGATGATTCTCTACAATAACCGAACTGGTAGGCATTTTTCCCTCCTGACAAATTTTCGCATGGAAAAAAGTGGTTTGATGCTTCAAAATGTTGACTCAGCTATTTTAATTATACCATATTCTAATTCTTAGACAATCCCCGACTAGTTTTAAGAGTGCTTATAAATGTTTTTGGGAGCAATCACGCGTCGCAGACACCATGATTGCTCGCATTGTTCCGCGTTTTTAATTTATCATACTTGACAAATTATAGCAAATATGTTATCGTAATTATGCATATTTGACAAATTATATTTCGGAGGAGTCAATGAAAATTACTGGAAATGAAAACTGCAAAGCCATATTGAATGAGTTGGGTCAAAGAATAAAACAATATCGCATTTCACTTGGTATTACACAAGCAGAGTTAGCTGAAAAATGCGGAATTTCTTCAAGCACGGAAACACGCGTTGAAAACGGAGTTGATTCAATGGCTTCGAACGTGATTAAAATTTTATATGGACTCAACATGCTTAGCAACATTGATCTATTGTTGCCGGAAGTTCAGCCTGACTTTAAATCGTTGTATGAAAACAAAAAAACAAGAAAAAGAGCAAAGCCAAGCAAATCAAAGTCCAAGTCTAACTGGACATGGGGAGAAGATAGGTGAGGAAAAAGAATATGGATGTCAGAACAGTAAAAGTTAATCTTTGGGGGACCCCGATTGGCTACCTGCATCAATTGGATGGCGGCTTAATAGGATTTCAGTACGATGAAAAATTCATCACCAGCGGTATCGAAGTATCGCCGCTGCTAATGCCTCTTTCAAAAACCACATATACATTTCCGGCGCTTTCGGAAGAGACATTTAAAGGACTTCCGGGCATGGTTGCAGATTCATTGCCAGACAGGTTCGGAAACATCGTTATCAGAAAATATCTGGAAAGTATAGGCAGAACATATGATTCTCTGTCCGTAATAGAGCGACTGTGCTATACGGGAAAGCGTGGAATGGGTGCTTTGGAATACGAACCGGATGTGGATATCGGACACACATCTGAAAAAATTGATATCGAAGCTTTGACAAAACTGGCATCAGATATTTTATCAGAAAAAGAAAGTCTTCACATCAAACACGATGAACACATGATTGCTCAACTAATGCAGAGCGGTTCATCTGTTGGCGGAGCCAGAGCCAAAACCTTGATTGCATGGAATCCCAACACGAATGATATACGATCTGGGCAAATCAGTGCAGGTCCGGATTATGAATACTGGCTTCTCAAGTTTGATGATATAAGCAACAACAAGGATAAGGATGTAGAACCTGACATTGGTAAATACACCAAAATAGAGTATGCCTATTACCTGATGGCACTTGCGGCAGGTATCAGCATGAGTGAATGTCGTTTGTACAAAGAAAGCGGTAGGTCTCATTTTATGACAAAACGTTTTGACCGCGTTGGAAAGAAAGGAGCAAAACTCCATATGCAAAGCCTTTGTGCATTGGCACATATGGATTTCAACACTCCAAGAATCTATTCGTATGAAGATGCGTTTCGTGTAATGCGCAATCTCCAATTGCCTTATAATGCTTTTCTGCAACTGTATAAGCGAATGATATTCAATGAATACGCAAAAAATTTTGATGATCACACAAAAAACATTGCATTTTTAATGGACAAAAAAGGCATTTGGTCTTTAGCCCCTGCATTTGACATGACATTTTCATATCGAAAAGATAGCATATGGGTAAGCGAACATCAGATGTTAATCAACGGAAAAGCAAAAGAATTGACAAGAGATGATTTTTTAACAGTTGCGGAAAACGCCGAAATTAAGAAAAGCGATGCATTAATTTGCGAGGAGCAGGTTTCTGATGCAGTGTCCAAATGGAATACTTTTGCAGAAGAATCTGAGTTGTCAAAAAGAGCAACTGAATTAATACGAAGACAGTTGAGTATGTGAGCCATATATTCAAAACAAAAAATGGATTACTATCCCTTCTGTAGTGATTCAACTTCGTGTCGAGTATCACACCGGAAATTATTCATCCCCGACTTGTGCACAAAGGCAAACTTGATTTTTGTGGGGGGTGATATAATATATTAAACGGATTCATGGAGGCATATCGGAGAGAAATGAAAAAGTTTGTATTGGTATCGGTTATATGTTTTGCGGTGATAGTAATCATATCATCGTGTCAACTATCTGGTGGCACAAAAGAGTCATCTTCTTTTGGGACAACCGCCACCGAAGAGATTACAACAACCGGAGATTATCACCTGCACCATGTTATGGAAGAAAGCATTCCGCCCACATGTGTTGAAACCGGTTACTACAGATCATACTGCCAAATATGCGGTGCAGAATTGTACCCGGAAAAAATAATACCAGCAACCGGACATACTCCGGTTATTGATGAAGCTGTACCGCCCACATTTACTGAAACAGGCTTGACCGAAGGCAGTCATTGTTCAGTTTGCGGTGAGATTCTTGTCAAACAAGAAGTTGTTCCGATCGTGAACAAATATGACTATGCTTTGGATTTCGGCAAATATAATTGTTATCAGATTGTCTACTCTCGCAGTGATGAATCAGGATATGAACTCAGTCATTATGATTTCATGGTAGATGGTGGTGTTTTATATGCAAGGCACGTAAACGAAGGTAGTTATATCGGAAATGATGTTGGAACATATTATATCAAAGATGACCAATCCGGAAGATTAATTGTCAAATTGCCCGGAGCTTCCTTCGGTGCAGAGTTTGTTGATCAAGCAGATCAGGAATACGTTCGTAATCTGACATTGAAAGAAATAATACAGAACATTACAGGAGGGTACGATCACAATGGCATCATTTTCCTCTCAAAGAATGAATTGACCGATTATCTGACAAAATTAAACGATCTTTACCAAATCAATCATTCCCAAGAGAAAATAGATGAAGAAGTATTGTCGCTGTCCGAAAAAAGCATATTTCTGAGTGAATACGACAAGCTTGAATATGAAGAGAATGACGGGGCATATTCATACCATGGTGAGAATTGCGACATCAAGTACTTTTTTGACGGAGATAATATAGTCAAGATCGAGTACTCATATACCTTGTATGGTCAAAAATACAAAGACACAATAGAGGTGTCGTACAACAAAATAGGCGTAGTAGTACCCGACATGATATATGAGATGGTTGTCCAGTGCAGTATTCATGTAAGATCCGGTGAAAATCGCAATGTTATTTCAGATTCAAGTGTTTTCAATGTGGATTTGTCCAATGGTCATTTTGTATTGCTTAATGATGAACTTGGCTCATTCAATGAAGCAACAAACACATTAACGGTTGGAGACAAAGAGATTTCAGCATATCTGTGTTTCATAAGCGGTTCAAAAGTATACTCAATACGATACGACAATTATCGATTCCTTGAAGATTAATGAAATGAAAGAAAAAAACTACTTAACAAACGCCAAGTAGTCCAAATACATAAATGTTAACTTTTTTGTAAACTTAAATGAAAATGCAGAAAAACACAAAATGCTTGAAACCGTAGTGGCTTCAAGCATTTTTGATGGTCGGAGTGACTGGATTTGAACCAGCGGCCTCTTGGTCCCGAACCAAGCACTCTACCAAACTGAGCCACACCCCGACATCTTGCACCGCGTTATTATACAACATGGCACAAGCATTGTCAAATGCAATTATTTGGAAATGAAATATTATTTGGAAATGAAATATTGTCTTTTTGAATCCCAATCTACTCCATTCCAGTCAAGATACAACTCAATATATTTGTCATTTTCAAATATGGGCAGATACATATCAAAATTGGGTGAAAGATTGGTGGATTTTTTGAGTTCTTCAAAGGTCATCCAGAATGTTGTCCCCTCTTCTGTTTCTTTTATCAATGTTCCGGAAAAATCTAATGTAGAGTACAGATATTCCAGATATCTTTCTCCGTTTTCCTTATTTGCCCAATGGACCACTCCTCTGCTGACAAGGTTCTTAACTTCCAAGCCTGTCTCCTCCTTAACTTCCCTTACAGCGGATTCATAAAATGGTTCTCCGGGTTCGACATGCCCGCCGGGAAATGTCAGCCCAGGCCAATTCTTCGTCTTATTTAAAACAAGTACCTTCCCTGTAGTTTTGTCCTCAATCATCGTCATATTTACGATTTCGACCAGGCTTGCCCTTTTCTTTGGCTCATTCACATTGTTGTCTTTCATACTACACCCATTCTCGATATTTTCGTTCTCATTTACCAATTTTAGTATTCGCGGGTAATTTTTTCAATAGCATGGTTGATTAACGCATCAAACTAATGTAAAATGCTAATATGTGATTCATGGTGCATACGCCACCATTGTGAACGACAAATACAGACGCGTGTTACGAGGGAAATATGAAAAAGAAAGTATTAGCATTACTGATGGTTGCATTGCTTATGATGGCTGTGCTGACAAGCTGTGTGAAAGCCGAAGTAGATATCAGAATAAACATTGTTGGCCAGATTAGCGCAAGAATGTTACTTGTATTTGAAAACAAAGAGAACGGCGAGCCTTCAGTAAAAGCTGAAGACGTTTTAAAAGGCCTCAGACCAACAATCATTGATGAATTAAAAGAAAAAGGATTCACTGTAACCGAATATAATCAGGACGGTTATTCAGGCCTGTTAATTGAAAACAATAATGTTGACATCAACAATTTACAATTTGACGATGATAGTTCCCAGACCGAAAAAATCGAAGTCACATTCAAGATGGAAGGTGATAGACTCGTATTGGACATTCCTCTGTCTTTCTTAAGCAATTATGCTTCTCTTCTCGATTCAGCAAAAACTCAGATTGAAGAGAAAGGCGGATATGCAAGAGCCTCTATAACAACACCGTTCAAACCCGCAAACCACAATGCCGATGAAGTAACCAATAACGGAAAAACCTTGACATGGAACGCATTTATGCTTGGTTCTAAAGAATCGATTCATGTTGAATACTCCATTGTTCCGCTTATTCTTATCGGAGTAGGAGTTTTGGCAGGAGTTGCAGCTGTTGTTGTCGGCACAGTATTCATTGTCAAAGCAGTAAAAAAGAAAAAAGTGGCAACAGCAGGCGCATAAAAATAACGAACAGTAAAGTTATCGCGGTCGATTGATTCGGCCGCGATACCTTTTGTGCCAAGCTATTATTTAATTACTTTGCTTGCTTTCTCCTCAAGTGCTCTGTTGCAGAATTCTTCAACAGACATCTGACCGAGTTCACCTTCTGCTCTTGATCTGACTGAAACCAGATTGTCAGCAGCTTCCTTTTCGCCAACTATGAGCATATACGGAACTTTTTCAAGCTGAGCTTCTCTGATCTTGTAGCCAATCTTCTCGCTTCTGCTGTCAACTTCGACTCTGAGTCCTGCTGCTTTGTACTTTTCTGCAACGGAATCAGCATAATCGAGGTAGTTATCTGAAATAGGAAGGATCTTGACCTGTGTCGGAGCAAGCCATAACGGCATTGCACCCGCATATTTTTCAATCATTAGAGCGAGTGTTCTCTCATAACATCCGAGGGATGTTCTATGAATGATGTAAGGATTTTTCTTTGTTCCGTCTTTGTCCGTGTATTCCATACCGAAATTCTTTGCAAGGAACTGGTCAATCTGGATTGTAATCAGTGTGTCTTCTTTTCCGAATACATTCTTTATCTGAATATCAAGTTTAGGTCCGTAGAATGCTGCTTCGCCTATGCCTATCTTGTAGTTAACGCCAAGATCGTCAAGGATGTGTTTCATCGTACCCTGAGCTTCATCCCAGTCTTCCGGTGTTCCTATGTACTTCTTGGAATTTTTAGGATCCCACTGAGAGAATCTGAATGATACGTCTTCCAAAAGACCAACTGTCTTGAGCATGAACATTGCAAGGTCCAAACAGTTCTTGAACTCCTGTTCGAGCTGATCTGGTCTGCACATCAAGTGTCCTTCGGAAATCGTGAACTGTCTAACACGGATAAGGCCGTGCATTTCACCTGAATCTTCGTTTCTGAAAAGAGTTGATGTTTCGTTATATCTCAAAGGAAGATCTCTGTAACTGCGGGCTTTGTTGAGATATGCCTGATACTGGAACGGACAAGTCATCGGTCTTAATGCAAAGCATTCCTTTGTGTAATCGTCAGGATCTCCCAAAACAAACATGCCATCGAGATAATGATCCCAGTGTCCGGATATCTTGTACAATTCTCTCTTTGCCATGTACGGAGTCTTTGTCAGAAGCCATCCGCGCTTCTCTTCTTCGTCTTCAACAAATCTCTGTAACTGCTGAATTACTCTTGCGCCCTTGGGGAGAAGAATCGGAAGGCCCTGGCCGATAACGTCAACTGTTGTGAAATATCCCATTTCACGACCTATCTTATTGTGGTCGCGCTTTCTTGCTTCTTCAATCATTGCAAGATATTCATTTAATTCCTCTTTTGACGGGAAAGCTGTTCCGTATACTCTCTGCAGCTGTTTGTTGGATGAATTTCCTTCCCAATAAGCACCTGTACACTGAGTAAGCTTGAATGCCTTAACAGCTCCTGTTGAAAAGAGGTGCGGTCCTGCACACAAATCTGTGAATTCGCCCTGTTTGTAGAAAGAGATTTCTTCGCCTTCCGGCACTCTGCCTATGAGCAATACCTTGTATGGTTCACCTTTTTCTTCCATGAGTTTAATTGCTTCGTCTCTCGGAAGAGTGAATCTCTCAATGCGGAGGTTCTCTTTAACTATTTTCTTCATTTCAGCTTCGAGTTTTTCAAGCTCTGCCGGGCCAAACGAAACATCAGAGTCAAAGTCATAATAAAATCCGTCATCAATTGCAGGTCCTATTGTGAGTTTTGTCTCTGGGTAAAGGCGCTTTACTGCCTGAGCCAGTATGTGCGAAGCTGTGTGGTTGAATGTCCTTTTTCCACCTTCGTCTTTGAATGTGAGGAGACTGATTTCATCTCCGTCTTTAACAGGATGTGAGAGTTCTTTCGTCTCTCCGTTTACGTCTGCTGCAATAATCTCTCTTGTTACTTCCAGTCCTGCAGCTTTTGCGGCCTCATAGACAGATAATTCTCCGTCCAGAACGTATTCGCCGCCGTTGATTTTGAGTTTCATTTTCTTTTTCCTTTCCCGAGGTGTTTTTCTCAACAAAAAAACACCCCTATGTCATTTTTTGACATTGAGGTGCAAAGCACGGTTCCACTCAATCTTTAACTCATTCTAGCTTTAACGGGCATACCCGCGCCGCCATTTCCTGCGGCGAGTCATTGTGCAGGTGGTACCTTTGACAATACCCTGAAGCAATCACACCAAACATGCTTCTCTCTGAGGGGAGTTTTTTATCAAAAGCGTGTCCCACACGACTTATGCGACTATATTACTACTCCAGTGTGGATTTGTCAAGAAAAATGTTTGTCAATGTTGACCGCTGCAAACTTGTTAATGTATAATTTCGTTAACAACTTGAATCGGAGGTATCTATGATAGAATTTCGCCATAAACTTCCAGCGATGAATATAGACAATACGCATAACGGAACGTATAACAACCTCGAAATGGTATTGCCGTGTGCGTTGACTTCTGACAGCCCGAGACTAGGATTGTTTCTCCATTTATTGCACAACACCATAGCCGATGAACGTCGCTTGGTTTTTGTAGATAATAAAGTATTGGCATGCTGCCACAACTGGATTCGCGATCATGTGCACATGATGAAATCATTCAGGCACTGGGACTATGACTTAAAATCTTTCCTTGAATACATAATCGAAACGCAGACTGATGAAGGATTCTTTTTTGAACTCATCAAACAGCTTGATGATGAGCACTGGTCATTTGTCAATGATGACTGCAGAATAATATTTGCAGATGACAATGTTGCCCTCGTACGTTTGGAGCTTGAAGCAGATGTAGAATATCTCGTTGTTGAAGGTGTTTGGCAGTACTACAGAGCAACAGGCGATTTTGAATGGGTGAAATCTGTTCTTCCGAGACTTGAAAAAGCCATAAATTATATGACTTCATCTCCAAAACGCTGGAGTAAAGAATACGGCCTGGTTATCCGTCCGTTCACAATAGATACCTGGGATTTCACGTTTGACCCGAAATCCCAGACTGACAGGCGCATACATGACAATGAACCCATGTCAGCAATGCACGGAGACAATTCCGGAGTCTACGAAGCAATGAATATTCTAGCAGCCTTCAATGACAAAGCAGGAAATCACGAAAAAGCATCTGATTGGAGAAAACGGGCTGAAGAACTGAAGGAAAACATGTTCAAATATCTCTGGAACGGCAGGTTCTTCATTCATCAGTTCCACATTAACCACAAAGGTGTAGATGACTTGGAACAAGTCAGATTGTCACTTTCAAACGGATATGACATCAATCGCGGTGTAACAAATCTCGAACAATCGAGATCGATAATCGAAGAATATATAGAGCGCAGAAAAACAACAACTGCCTTTGCAGAATGGTTCAGCATAGACCCGCCCTATAAGAGTTTCAAAGACATCTCACCAGGCGACTATGTGAATGGCGCCATTTCTCCGTTTACCGCAGGTGAAATTGCACTGGCTGCTTTCAGAAACGGTCATGAATATTACGGATGGGATATAATCTCAAGGTTTATAGACATTTCACAAGAGGATAAACAAATCTGTTTCCTGTATTCTCCTCAGGATCGCGGAGCACAGAACGGTTCCGGCCCAAGCGGATGGGGTGCCTCTGCACTGCTTAACGCAGTCGATGAAGGTCTGGCGGGTGTTGTTGACAAAGACTGTCTGTATCGTGAAATAGACTTTTCACCAAGGTTCGTTGTCTGTCCTCACAAAGAAATCAGGTATATTACAGGATATGAGATATCCCACAAATTTGTCGATGTGAGATACATACAGACTGACGAAGGAATGAGATATGACGTATATTCGGAAGCAGAAAAAATAAACTTCCACATTCTTTTGCCTCAGTCAAAAGGGTGCAGCAAACTGTTAGTGAACGGAAAAGAAGCCGATTTTGACATCGTGAATATACATGAGTCTTCATATGTAGATTTCTCATTTAATCCAAGAAGATATGTAAAGGTTGAGATTATTTTCTAAGACAAAAAACATGGGCCGTTGCAATTGAATCTGCAACAGCCCTGAGTTTTGTTTGCAATTATGCAAGAACTGTGTAATCGTTTTTAAGAATAACTGTAACGATGTCGATAATCCAGCCGATTCCGAACAAGCCGCCAGTTACAAGCCAAATAATGCCTATAACTATTCCCTTAACGTCGCCACCGCAGATACGATAAATACCGCCGATAATCGGGTCAAAGAAGAAAGTTAGAATCAGTTTAATTATCATGTTGAGTTGTTTAATTGCTTTTCTAAGATCTGACATAAAAACCTCCGGGATTTCAGATGATTTCATTATACGTTCTTTTTTTATACAAGTCAATACATTGATACTTTTTCGACAAAAAGCAGAGCGAGCACACAAAACATTGTGTGCTCAGTCTTTATGCTATTTCAAGCTTTTTAATTCGTTTTTTCATTTTTCTCAAATCACTGAGTACTTTCAAAGTGTCTCTGACAAGATGCACTTTTGACTCTCTGTGATTGACGACCTTTACTGGCATTTCAGTGATGGTGTGTCCTGCCTTTTGAGCAATGAGTATTATTTCAAGGTCGAAAGCAAATCTCTCTACTTCACTGTATTTAAACAGTTTTCTTCCGACTTCGCCTTTGAATCCTTTGAATCCGCACTGGGAATCAGAGAGTTTGAATCCCGCAAATATGCATATGACCTTTATGTACAGTTTGGAAGCGAATCTTCTGATGAATGAATACTCTTCATATCCATCTTTTGTAAGATTTCTCGATCCTATAAGCATATCTGCCCCGGTAGATGTCATCTGCTCGACTGCTCTGCCTATCGTTTCTTCTCCGTAAGCGTTGTCACAGTCGGTGAATATGACAATATCTCCCTTTGAAGCCAGGACTCCCGTCTTCACGGCATACCCTTTGCCTCTGTTGACTTCATAACCTTCCAGTCGGATTCTTGCGTCCTTTTCGGATGCTTCATTTATAACCTTTCCGCATCCGTCTTTTGATCCATCATCCACAAAAATGAGTTCCCAGTCATCGAATGTTTTATCCATATATGATGAGTATGTTTCCAGCGCATTTCTGACTATGGAAGACTCATTGTACATTGGTATAACCAAAGATACTTTCAATTGTGCCTCCAAATTAATACATCGTGTTGTATGCCACTCGGTCATATACACTTTCCTCATAAGGTTCAACCCTTATGTTCTGTGAATAAGCTTCGAGAATGTCATTGTAGTCTGTGTAATAAGTGGTTTCCTGGCTTGCGCCCACATAAGCGTATTTGAACATCTGTGTTGCAATTGTATTTTCACTGTAAAGGGCTTCTTCAGAGAAATCCAGTCTTATGACAATTGCAAAATATGCCATCTGATCATCGCTGCTTTCACCTGTCAGTATGCCGCTGTGCTGTCCTTCAGACAGTGCGAATACACTTTCAATAATGGTTCCGCCTAGAGATGATCCCTTTTCGTCGCCGACAATTCTACCATAAGAATCAAAGTACATGTCCGAAGTGTACAAACTGTTATTTGAATACTTCTGAACAACGTCGTTCGGAGCAGTTCCGTTTTCGAGTTCCTCATAGGCTTTCTGGATGTTCAAATAAGCCTCGTTTTCGCTCTGGCCGTCTCCCTTGACGTACTCGATATACACTTCCTCATAATGGTAATAACACTGTTTGATGCTGTCTGCAAGATTCGGGACAACTGCCTGTTTAACTCGTTTTAACAACAAATTCTTGTAGAATAGATACTCGAAGTATTCTGCCGTCATTTTCAACTTGTCAACAATGACTTCATTGTACTTTTCTTTTGCGTACTCAAGAGCTGTTCCCTTGTATCCTTCCAGATCTTCTTCCGTAAGAATGTCTGCCAAAGACTGTGCTTGCTTTTCGAATGCTTTTTCGTACAATCCCTTGTCATCTTCAGTCAATCCGACTCCATATTTGTTTGCAATTGACATCAATGCGTAGTATTCGACAATTTCATCTTCAGTGCGTTCTTTCAAAACTGCTGTTTTCTGAGCATTTGTCGCGACAACGGCTACAGAATTTTCGTTTACGGTTACATCCGAAATTCTGGATTTGTAGTAGACAAAGAGGTTTCTGTACAAATCGAATGGAACGTCATAAACCACATCTCCGTCTCCGACATTCAGCGTAAGCTTCAACATGTAGTCAACATTCATTCTTCCGCCCCACCAGTTATACAGACCAGGCTGTTTCGTGCACGATGAAACAGCCGTTATAAGGATAACAAGGCTCAGCAATATGCAAAGTGTTTTTGCTAATCTTTTCTTCATATCTTAAATCCCTTCGGATATATCATGTTGAGTATTTTACCACTAATTTATGGAAATCTCAACAATTGTGACAACAAAAAAACTTCTTGACACCAACAAATATTGTGATATAATGGGCTTTGTGATTAATCACAGAATCATTTATCTTTGAACGCGGAGGGAGGGATACACAGATGGCTGAAGTTAGAGTTAAAGATAATGAATCGCTAGACAGTGCTCTTCGCAGATTCAAAAGACAAGTCGCACGCGACGGTAAAATCGCTGAGGTTAAGAAAAAAGAACATTACGAAAAACCAAGCGTAAAGCGCAAAAAGAAATCTGAGAACGCTAGAAAGCGCAAATACAAGAGCTAATATGCTCGCAATCCGTCGCCCCTCGAAGTTGACACTTCCGGGGCGCATTTCATTTATACGCCAATGAAAACAAAAGAACTAATTGAAACAGGAAAAATCATAAACACACACGGAATACACGGGGCAGTCAAAATCGATGCCTGGAGCGATGACTCCGAAATCTTTGCGACATCAAAGAGATTCGTTATTGATGGTGTGGAATATGCCAAAGAATCCGCTATGACAGGCGGGAGGTTTCCGATTGTCAAACTGAAAGGAATAGATTCCCCTGAAGAAGCGGCAAAATACAAAGAAAAAGTAATATACGTCTACAGAAGCGACATCAAGGTTCCAGAAGGCAAAATTCTCATTTGCGACATGATTGGACTTGATGTTATTGACATGAACAAAAATGAAAAAGTCGGAGTTCTTAAAGATGTATTAGACTATTCGCCTAACAAAATCTATTCAATTACAACCAACAGTGGCAAAGAAGTACTTCTGCCTGAAGTGAAAGAATTTGTCAAGAAGATAGATGCAACAGGCATATACATAACACCTATTGAGGGTTTTTTCGATGAGATTTGACATAATGACACTATTTCCCGACCTGGTTTCTACAGTTCTCGGTGAAAGCATAATAGGCAGAGCCGTCAAGGCGGGATACCTGGAAATAAATGTTCACAACATAAGGGATTATTCCGAAGACAAGCACAGACGTGTTGACGATACTCCGTACGGAGGCGGAATGGGTATGGTAATGAGCCCTGTTCCAATCTATTCGTGCTTCTCTTCCATAACCGATGAAAAGACAAATTCCTGCAAAAGACGCCACGTCATTTATATGTCTCCGCAAGGAAAAGTTCTGACTCAGCAAAGGGCAATGGAGCTGTCAAAGAATTATGACAATATTGTAATTCTGTGCGGGCACTATGAAGGTGTTGACGAAAGGATAATAGAAGAAATAGTCGACGAGGAAATATCCATAGGAGATTATGTTCTAACCGGAGGAGAAATACCTGCATGCATTCTGGTTGACGCTGTTTCAAGAATGGTTGAAGGCGTTCTGGCATCAGAAGAATGTTACGAATCCGAGAGTCTGACAGATGGTAAGCTTGAATATCCCCAGTACACCAAGCCATATGAGTGGAACGGAAGAAAAGTTCCGGATGTCCTGATATCCGGAAATCATGCAAAAATCAACCAATGGAGAAAAGAACAGTCTGAAATTAGAACAAAACTGAAAAGACCTGATCTGATTGAAAAACAGTAATTCTGATGGTCTTAAGGGGTTGAAATGACAAACAGAAACAAACCGACATTGACAATAATGGCGATGACAATCGCAGCCCTGTTGTCCAAAGTGTTGGGATTAATAAGACAAATGCTCATAGCATCAAGTCTCGGCGGCAGCGTTTATGCCACCGCATTTTCTGTTGCGTCTAAACTCCCACTTGCAATTTATGACATGTTTTTTGCAGCTGCTATCGTGTCATGTTTCATACCGTTTTATAACAGGAAGAAAAACGATTCCCTTGAAAAGGCATCGCAGTTTTCTTCCGTTTTTTTGTCTTTTGTCGTTGTACTCACACTGGCAGTTTCCATTGTAGGAGCACTATGCTCAAAATGGATCATTGCCATATATGCTCCAAACATATCTTCAGAAGCTGCGGAATTAGCCTCGAAGATGCTCTCTATAATGTTCCCCTCCATGATATTTGCAGCAGGAACATTCACACTTGCAGGCATTCTTCAGTCACATGACAGTTTCATTCTTCCGTCAGCAGTCAGCTGCATTTCAAATGCCGCCCTCATCATTTATCTGGCAACGCAAAGCACAATTGACACTGAGTCACAGGTCATATTCCTTTCCGTTGTATATACGGCATCATGGATAATCCAGTTCATAACCGTGACTATTCCTCTGATTAAGAAAAAATTCATGCCTAAGCCGACAATAAAAATGGATTTAAGTCTGCTGTCGGAACTGAAAACCATGGTCTGGCTCGTCATGCTCAGTTCATGGATGGCACCTGCTTCGTCTGTTCTCGCAACTTTCTTTTCAAGTTTCGTTTCGGACATGACCGTTGCAGCATTTGACTATTCTCTTTCCGTATTCACGATCGCTTCGGGTCTGTTGACATTTGGAATACTGAACTACACATTTCCGAAAATGTCTTCTTCTGCAGATGTAGATCCTGAAGAATTCAAAAAAACATCGACAAAAGCACTGCAATGGTCATTCTTGCTATCCCTGCCTGTTGCAATCATCCTCTTCTTCTGCTCGAAGCAGATAATAGAGGTTCTGTACATGAGAGGCAACTTCGGTGAAGACCTGGCCCATGAGTGCACTTTTGCGCTCCGGATATTGGCCTTATCCATTCCGGCATTCAGCATAAGAGAGGCATTTTCAAAAATACTGTTTTCCAAAAAGAATGCAAAAACACCGGCGATTTCTTCAGTAATCGGGGTTTTTGTGTTTGCAATTTGCGGTGTCATCACAAATATATTCTTGAAACTCGGAATCATGGGAGTTGCAATTTCATTCTGCGTCTCCCAGTATGCTTCTGTGCTCATTTTCATTTTCGTCGTAATCAGGTACAGGAACACTCTTTTTGTGGACAAAACATTCATCCAGATGCTCATTATTTCGGGTTCAATTGTTGTTCCGACTGTAGTTGCAGCATTTGTTTCGGGCCCTGTTTCATCCATCGTGGGCGGCAATGGTTTGTTGACAAAAATTGCTTATTGTGTTATATTGACTCTAATAATTTGTATTATATATGCCATCACCTTGCTCATTCTGAGAAACAAGGTGGCATGTCTTGAGAAAGGAGGGTCATCAGATGGACAACTCTGAAAAGAAGAAGAAAAAAGCGTTTTCTTCCTTTTCAAAAAAGTTTTCAAACAGCCTTATTGTTCACGGACTGAATACGTTTACCACATATCTGAACCGCCTTCTCAAACAAAGTGTGTTCGGAAAAGTCATGACTTCTTATGACACCGTTTCCGAGTGGGCCTCAAAATCCGTGACAGGTTCCATTGTGGCACGAAACAACAGAACAGGAACCAACTTGTTCAAAAAAGTCAAATATGCCACAGCATCAGGCATCGAATCCAGTTTCTTTGCCAACCTCATTAACAAAATAGGAAGATACCTTTTGTCACTTCCTCTTGCCACATACGGAATATTTGCATTCACATACGGGTTGTTCATTGTAATAACTTACCTGTTCCGGACACTGGCATTTGAACTTGAGACTCCGTCTTCAAATCTTGTTCTGGGAATCGTGGTAATAGCCATCTCGATTCTCCCGATGTTTGCCAAAAGATCTCTTGAAGTCGAAGTCCACCAGAGCAAAATACTGTACTTCATTTTGTACACCGTTCTGGGCATAAGACCCAACAGAGACTACAACGAAGAGGATGAACCTCAAAAGCAGAACGCTGCTCTTCCGTATCTTCTCGGAATTGCTCTGGCAATGACATCAGTTTTGTTTGACCCGATGTACCTGGTCTATGCACTTGGCATTCTCCTCGTGGTAATACTGGTGTTCACCACTCCTGAAGCAGGAATAACGATTTCAATATTGTTCTTGCCTTTCATACCGACAATGGCTCTTGCTGCCTTGGTCATCCTCACATTCCTGTCCATAATAATGAAATGGATTTGCGGAAAAAGAACTCTGAAATTTCACCTCATAGACCTGCCTGTGGTTTTGTTTATGATATCGGTCGTTTTCGGAGGATTCTTCTCCGTTTCAAGTTCAAGCATATCCAAAGCGCTCCTCACAATCTGCATGATTGGAGGCTATTTCATAGTCAAGAACCTTATGCGTTCGGGAAAACTGGGCAGAAAATTCTTAAACTGCATATCCATATCCAGCTTCTTTGTGGCTGCATACGGAATATATGGTTATTTAACAGGCAACACTTCCACAGTAACTCTTGATGCAACAATGTTTGCAGACATATCCGGAAGAGCAATATCCACATTCGGCAACTCAAATGTCCTCGGTGAGTATTTGCTCATATCCATCCCGATAACCGCTGTTTTGGTCACAACCTCAAAATCCACAGCAAGAAGAGTTGCCACAACCGCTGCACTGCTGACAAATCTTGCATGTCTCATCCTGACGTGGTCCAGAGGTGCATGGCTCGGACTGGCCATAAGCGCTGTAATATTCCTTCTGTATCAGAGCAAATATTTCTTTACGGCAGGCATTCTTGCTTCACCACTCATCATCACTTCGTTTTTCATGTCAGGCGGAAATGTGACTGACAGAATCAAGAGCATGTTCACACTTGCAGATTCATCATCTGTTTACAGACTTAACATCTGGAAAAGCGTATTGAAGATGCTTAAAGACACATTCGAGTTCGGCATAGGCATAGGTCAGGAGGCATTCCAGATGGTGTTCCCGCAATACGCATTGAGCGGAACATCGACCGTAGCACACACCCACAACCTGTATCTGCAGATAATCTCAGAAATGGGCATCGGAGGAATAATAACATTTGTTCTGTTCGCATTCGTGTTCATTCAGTTGTGCTGCACTTTTGCTTCTTCCGAATACGAAAAAGGCGACAAGATGGTCTGTGTCGCACTTATGACGGGAATAATCGGTCTGCTCATCATGGGCTTCACCGATCACATATGGTTCAACTACAGAATACTTCTCCTGTTCTGGATGATTGCCGGACTGGCAGCAGGTCTTGTAACATCGAGAAAAGAATCTGTAGATTTCAACTACGAAGGAGCATACACTCCGGGACTGTAACAATCAAACAAACAATATCTTTTACAAGGAGGGCAGATTCAACTGCATTAATCCATGGATAAAGTTAACGGCAAAACAAAATTTAACCTGATAGACGTACTGGTAATAATAACGGTTCTCGTTATAGTTGCCGCAGTCATTTTCTTTGTTATTACAAGAGGAATGACTAACGCGAATGTCAAGAAATACTCAATCAGTTATACGGTCAAGATAACACCGGTGAGCGAAGATAACCTAAAGCTTATACGTGTTGGCGACACCGTGCTCGATTCCGCAACAGCCCAGACACTGGGGAAAATAATCTCAATAAAAACTGAGAAGGTTATCAATATTACTGGTGCATATGAAACAGATGAAGCGGGCAACAAAGTTGCTGTAGCCGGTGAATACGAGAATCTGTACGTATTATTCGTCACAATCAGCGGAGAGTGCGTTGTCGATGAGCATGATATAGCATCTGTTGCAGGCAACAGAATTCTAGTAGGAGCTCCTCTGTATTTTGCTGACGGAAACTATGCAAGCACCGTTTACTGCACTGACTTCACGATAGAGGGAGGACGCTGATATGGCTAGGAATAAACCTGTTGAAAAATCCAGATTCAATGTCTTTGACATTCTGATTATCCTGATAGTCGTGGCATGCATCACAGCCCTTGTCCTCAGATTGTATGTATTTAACGGAGTTGCACTCAACAAAAAAACTGAAGTAAGCTTCTCTGTCAACAACATAATGCAGTCAACGGCAGAAGAAATGCTCAAGAGTGTACAGAACGGCACGAACCTCTACCTGACTTCAAACAATGAAGTAATAGGGTATGTGACCGACATCAAAGCCGAAAGATCAACCGTATTTGTTGAAGATGAAAACGGAAACCAGATTGAGGTATTCCACCCTACCAACTGGAACATTGTGGGAACCGCTGTTCTATACGGAACTGAAGGAGATCTCGGATTCTATGTCAACGGAACCACAAGAGCTGAAATTAACAGTGTCGTGTATGTTTACACCACAAGAGTTCAGTTTGAAATGACTTTGACTTCAATCTCTGCTCCGTCAGACCGAAATTGACGTGCCAAGCCCAAAAAAACTATTGATTTTAATTTACTATATGTTATAATAGTCGAAGTATTTACGGAAAAATCAATTTGTTTGAATAGATAAACACGGGAGATTAGTTATGATATCACGCGATATTACAATAAAAAACAGTGTTGGTTTGCACGCCAGACCGGCAACTTTCTTCATTCAGAAAGCAAATTCATACACAAGTTCCATATGGATTCAGAAAGATGATCGTCGCATAAGCGCAAAGAGCCTTCTCGGAGTTCTCTCAATGGGAATAACAGGCGGCATGACAATTACTTTGGTCGCAGACGGACCGGATGAAGCTGAAGCTTTGAACGGACTCGAAGAACTCGTCAACACAACACTTGCAAATCAGCAGTAATAAAAAAGCAAATTCACGCGGCAGATGTTACATCGTTTTCATCTGCCGTATTTTTTGAAGGCAGCCATGGTCAACTCAAAATACGCAAACGCACTTAAAGAAAAAGCCGCTCTACTGCCCCTTTGTCCAGGCGTTTACATAATGCATGACTCATCGGGAAAGATAATCTATGTCGGAAAGTCCAGAAAGCTGAGAAACAGGGTTTCACAGTATTTCAACAACACCGATTTCAAGAGTGTCAAAACCGATGCGATGACAAGCAAAATTGCGGACTTTGAATATATAGTGTGCGACACGGAAATAGAGGCATTATCTCTTGAAAACAGCCTCATAAAACTCCATAAGCCGAAATATAACGTCAAACTCAAGGACGACAAATCTTACCCGTATATAGCCATTAACCTGAATGACGAATATCCTCGTTTTTTCATGACAAGATCCAGAAAAGACAAAAAGGTTAAATACTTCGGCCCGTATACAAGCACAGCAACAGTTTACGGAGTTATATCCGCAATGGTCAAGACTTTCGGTCTTCCCTCCTGCCGCCACTCTTTCCCAAAAGATAAAGGGAAAATACGACACTGCATTTACAGACAGATGGGGTGCGTTTCGCCATGCCTTGAAAGCGTTTCGACCGAAGACTATATGCTCAGACTTGACATGGCCCTGGACTTTTTGGCAAATGGTTCATCGTCACTGAAAATTGACCTGCAGAACAAAATGAATACAGCTTCTGAAAACGAGCAGTATGAACTGGCAGCCGTTTTCAGAGACAGAATAAGGGCAATTGACAAGCTAAGCGACAAGCAGAAAGTTGTTGCACAGGTCGGAGTTGAAAGAGATGTTATAGCAACTCACTCGGAAAGCGAAATATCTGCCATCACTGCCTTGTACATAAGAGATGGAAAACTAATGGATTCGGAAACCGAATACTTTTCCGGAGGCGAAATCATAGATTCTTCTGCCCTTGTCACATATATGTGCGAACTGTATGAAAAGCGCGGATATATCCCGAAAGAAATTGAAGTGTCTTCCGTTTTGACTGAAGAAGATTCTGCTCTTCTCTCCAAGTGGCTGAGTGAAAGGGCTGAATATAAGGTTAAGATTAACATACCAGAAAAAGGTGAAAAAGCAAAACTGGTCACAATGGCTGAAGAAAACGCAGCCCAGAAGTGCCACGAATACAAATCCAGTTCATCAAGAAATGAGATGACACTTGCAAGACTCGCAAAAATAACAGGGTTGGAAGTAGTCCCCGAGAGAATTGAAGCATTTGACATTTCAAATATTGGAAACGAAAACATAGTTGCAGGCATGGTGGTCTTTGTCGACGGCAAGCCTTCAAAAAGCGACTACAGACTTTTCAAAATGAAGTCACAGAAATCCCAGGATGACTACGCATCGATGCGTGAGGCTCTGAAGAGACATCTTACACACTTTGATGATGAGAATGCAAAATTGCCTGACCTCATTCTTTTGGACGGAGGAAAGGCCCACCTCAGCGTCATTTCAGATTTGTTCAGAGAAGAAAACTGCTTTGTACCGCTGCTCGGAATGGTCAAAGACGACAAGCACAGAACAAGAGCACTTGTGTCTGAAGATGGAGAAATAGACATTCTCCAGGAAAGAGATGTATTTGCGCTCATATACAGAATTCAGGAAGAAGTCCACAGATACACAGTGGGAAGCATGAACAAATCCAAGAGAAAAACCGAAAAAACTTCTGTGCTTGAAAACATCAAAGGAATAGGACCTGCAAAGGCAAAAGAACTGTTGTCCAGATTCGGAGGCCTGGCAGGAGTCAAAAATGCAACCAAAGAAGAGCTGATGTCTGTAAAAGGCATAAACGAAGAGACAGCTCTGGACATAATCGGATACTTTTCCGACAAGCGAGGACAAAACAAATGATGCGAATAATTACCGGAACCGCAAGAGGCACCAAGCTCTTTACGCTCCCAGGCGATACCACAAGACCGACAACTGAATTTGCAAAGGAAGCAATATTCAACACAATATCTTCAGATATTGAAGGAAGGAATGTACTGGATTTGTTTGCCGGATCAGGTCAGATGGGACTTGAAACCATTTCAAGAGGAGCAAAGCACTGTGTTTTCACTGATTCTTCAAAAGAAGCAATTGAAATTGTAAGACGTAACTGTGAAAAGACAAAACTCTCAGACAGATCCGAAGTCAGGTGTACGGATGCAATGAGATATGTCAAAAGTGTCGCAGGAAGAATAAAATTTGACCTTATCTTTGTAGATCCTCCTTACGAGAAAAAAATAATCCCGTCAACTCTGAAAACAATTGCCAAATGTGACATTCTTTCAGATACGGGAATAATTGTTTGTGAAGATGGATACGCAGGCCTCACAGTGCGCGAGCCTCAGATTCTCGATTACTACGACCTCATCAAAGAAGCATCATACGGAAGACTTCATATTTTTTACTTAAAGAAGAAGGATAAAAATGATTGACAAAATAGTAATGACAGCAGGAGTTTTTGATCCTGTCACAATAGGTCATAAATCTCTTTTTGATAAGTTATGCTCCACCTATTCAGAAGTGATAATAGGTGTGTTTGACAATGCAGAAAAGAGTCCGATGTTTGACAAAAAGACGAGAATTAAGGCCGTCATGCGTGCAGTCAGAGAATTCCAAAACGTCAGAGTGGTTGACGGCAAAGGACTCCTAGCTGACTTTGCACACGACAATAAGGTTGATTTAATAGTCAAAGGATACAGAAACGAAAAAGACTATGAGTATGAGCACCTTCAGGCGGTGTACAATTACTACCGTGGAGGAGTCGAGACCGAGCTCATTAAATCCGAAGACGACTATTCCATAGTCAGTTCCACTTTAGTCAGAGAAAAAATAAAGAAAGGCGAAGACATAAAGAGTCTGCTACCGGAAGGAGTATACGAACTGTTGTTCGGTTAATTTTCGTCATTTCACACACCAGCATCAATTCAAATTGTTCATGGTACAGAAGTGGGGCTGTTGCAATCGTTTTTGCAACAGCCCCATTTTTATCATATCTGCATTTTTTGATTTAAAATAATCTCAGCACACTTCATTTGATAACCATATCTTGTGATAGTTTTCACACAATACACATATTTGCGGTTCAAACCAACTTCACATCGGTGTTAATGATTTACGTGAATAGTCTAATACATTTATTTATTGCCAACCAGCCAGACTGACATATTATTTAAAACGCTTTTTTCATTCATGTTACACATATACAGATACTGCTTGCATTGTTTTGTCTTTTTATTTCATGAAAGCTTGGCTTGAGTTAGGCATATTTCCTGAAAACATGCAAAGGATCCGTATTTTTACGAATAATGCTCACTCCAGAAATCTAAGTTGTTAATAAGCCTTTTTTCTTCATTTTCTCTTAACGATTTTCGTGCCAAGTTGGTAACTATTAACCAAGGATCAAAATCCATACGTGGATTCTTTGTATTGAATCCATACAAAACTGGTCTGTGGTATGATACATGGCATCTGCCACCCCTTACATAATCCCAGTGCAAATCAATTGGAAAACATCTTCTAAATGTTTCACCATAATAAACCGCAACATCGCTCATTATTCTTTTTGTCTCAATCGACAAGCTTTCTTTACTTACATATTCTCTAAAACATTCTTGCGTTTCAGTTAATTCTCTCTCGTATTCCTCTATTGGCTTTTCTTCAAGATATATTTTTGTCTCGAACCATTTCCACAAAACTATCAATGAATCACGGGAATAATCTAACTTTATTGTCGTTCCATCATTGTTTACGTAGTGTTCCAGATATGCAATTCTCTCCTCCATCACACTCATATACCACTCAAAATACTGTTTTGCTTGCTTATTTGTCATTTCATCAAATCCATAAAAGTTATATGGATATTCAATTCTTTCGTATTTCATGGACATCCCTTCTTAATACATTTTACCATTATCGTAAATTACCACTCTAATTCCATTTGATTCTAATAAAGCATTTAGATTTTTTGTCGGTCCAATTTTCCCTGTGACAACACTCCCAAAAAAATGCCACTCTACTTTGTCAACTCTATTTTCACTAAGCAATTCAGCATCTTTAGCAACTTGGTTTGTTATGAAATTGGTTGCAGAAACACGTCCAACTTTTATTTCTCGAGCAACACCGTCTTTAAGGTTGTCAACAAAACGACCACCTTGTTTTGTTTCATAATACTGTTTTGTTCCTCCATTTTCTTTTGCAAAATCGCTTTCTGCTCTCGAACCCCTATCCTTATTTTCTTGAACTTGTGCCTTATTCTCTCGTTTTTCATTATTTTTTACACATGTGTTTCTTATTCCAAGGTCAATTTCACAATATGTCAAAAGACCAAGGCCAAACTTCGCATAGTCATATGCTTCCTGATTTCCATTGAAAACTGTATCTCTAATCGGGTTATATCCTTCAGTTGCTATTTCAACAATATCACTGACACCGACAGCAATATTTCCAACTGCTAATGCTGCACAACCAACTGTCGCTACAGTTGTTGCCACTGTTGTAACTGTAGCTGCAGTTGCTGCGGCTGCACCCATTGAAGATGCTATAATTCCCGCACCTACTCCAACCGCAGCCGCTGCTGCGCCCGCAGTCGCAACTACAGCAGCCACAACAACAGCCGTAGTGACGACAATCGCAGCAATCTTTAATACATCGAGCCATCCAAATAGTCCAAGTGGATCTGTATACTTTATTGGGTTACCATAGCAATACCCATACCAGTTGTCTCCATCTCGAATTGGGTCTTCTGTGGTAAATACACCTCTTGATGCTGAATAACTTCTGGCTCTGAGATATATTGTTCCTGTTACCTTGTCGTAATACTCGCCTCTGTACCTGAACGGGTTGTTATCATTTGAATTAGGATTCTTCTCTTCTCCGTAAGCGTCATATGTGTAACTCTTGACTACAACTCCGCCTGAGTTTGTCAGCTGTATTATATCTCCCTGGATGTTTCTCAGGTAATACTTGTCTGTACTGTTTTCTCTGTAGAATACAAGGCTAATTGCTCTGAAATAGAGGATATAATCTGTTCCGTCTACGTCACAAACAATGTTTGTTCCGTCCCAGCAGTGTGTTGTGCTTCCGATTGAATGCCTGAGCCCATCTGCTCTGTACGTATAGTAGGTATAGCTGATAAAATTGGGCGTGAAACTCTTTTCCCTGTTGAACAGGTCATAGGTATATGTCCCGGTGTAGTTTCCTCCGACAAGACTGCTGAGCAGATTCCCGTTGTTGTCGTAAGAATAGTACGTGAGAACTGTTCCTGTAAGTTCTGTCGTTATTCTGTTGTTGTTATCGAAAGTATAGCTTGTCAGAACTCCGTTCTCTGTTTTGCTCGTTCTGTTGCCGCTGTTATCGTAAGTATATGATACTATCTTTGTACTGTTGTTTGCAACTGTTCTTTCTTCAGTCAATCTCCCGTACCCGTCATAGCTGTAGTATGTCACTTTGCCTGTCTCTGTGACACTCGCTATGTTTCCGTCCGGATAGTAGGTATAACTGTACGAGGACAATGTCGTGTTGCCCTTCTTGTTTGTTATTGTCTGTGGAAGTCCTGTTGAATAGTATGTATAAGTTGTCTCTGTTCCGTTGTTGTATTCTTCTTTTGTCACATTCCCTCTTGCATCGTAAGTATAAGTGACATACGGGGTCTGCTCCACATATTGTATGGTTCCGACTCCCGTGCTGAGAAATCCTTCATATACCCAGCTCGCATATCCGTCGGGAGTAGGTACCGGCGGAATGTCTGAGAGCACTGTTTCAGTTATTGTTCCGCTTGAGTTAGTTACGTAACAGACTATGGATACTCCATTGCCTATCATCTCTTCAGGATC
>JAILLB010000101.1 GCA_024693345.1 Clostridiales bacterium | reverse complement strand
TAGATAATCTTTCAGATATGAAATTCTCTTTGCCACAGCCACGCTGACCGATGCGAAGGTGATATCATTGGTGGTGGATATCTCCTCATATTTCAGATTGTTTTCTGCAATAAATGAGGTTCTGTAGAGTTTGGTCCAAGGTGTAGGATTTACCACGCTCATGATATATTCCGGGCAGTCTTTATAGCTGAAGACAGCTTTGTTTTTAGGCAGCAGTTCTGTGTGAACACCTATGCGCTTTTCAACTTTTCCGAACTCATCAAATCTGTCAAAGTTGAATGCCACTATATCTGCCTGATCCTTCTCTGCTTTTTTGTATGTCTTTTGGAGCAGATTCTTTTCAAACCGGTCATCGGAGTCAAGGAATATGCAGTATTTTCCTGTCGCATGAGAAAACCCGTTGTTTCTTGCGACACCGGCAAACTTGTTGTTCTGAGTATATACCTTTACGCGGCTGTCTTTTGATTCGTAGGCACGCAGAATCTCCAGCGACCCGTCAGTTGAGCCGTCGTCAACACATATGACCTCTATATCTTTAAGAGTCTGGTTCAAAACGCTGTCCATACATTCGCGAAGATACTTCTCCACGTTGTAGACAGGGATTATGACCGAAACAAGGGGCTGAGTCATATGAGTACCTCCAAATATATTCCAAGTATCTTTCCGCAACCGAGTGCATCTGCATACTTATGTAGTTTTATTAAATCTCTGTCTTCGCGCATTAGGTAGTTTTTCAGAATCTCTTTTGTCTCTTCAATTCCAACCTTATTCCGATAATACAGAATATCTACTACTGTTTTTTCTATGTCATACACGGGAAATTCGCATACACCGTCTGAGGCGGTAACCACTCCTGTGTCATATCTGTTTTTGGGGAAATACCAGATATTCATCTTAGGCCAGTCAGGAAGCGTGGATATTTTCATGTTTCGTTCAATTGCCACATCCACTCCATCAGGAAGAAAAGTTGTGAGGTTATAGTACCTGGCAGCACTCATCATGCAAATTACACCTTTCGTTGCATATGCGCAAGCAAATGCAATATCCGATTCATCTCCTTGGTAAGATGCATTCTCGTACATTTTATTGTTGAGCTTATGAAGCTTTCCTTCTTCTACAAGCTTGTTTATCTTGTAGTAGGACAGACCGGAACTCAGCAACTCAACAATTGAATAAAACTGTTGATTATGCTTTAAAGACAATGTTTGATCCATGGTATCCCCTCCTTTTCTCTATATTTATTTTAGTATACAATATTCCACAGCCACTTTCAATTGTTTTCCGCAATAATACGATATTGCAGAAAACAATTTAATTGAATCAAAAAAACGGGAGCATAGCTATCAATGCTACACTCTCGTTATTCCTTCATATAACTACAAAACTATCTATTTGGAACTAAAAATCTATTTCATATTGTAATTTTCTGTGTGATTCCTTTTTTGCCTCTCCCTGAATTGCACATGATACCCCAAGCTTTAAAGCATTAAGAGCACCATCAATTTTTTCAGCATCCTTTATCCTGATGCCAGATGAACTAATAAGGTCGATGGTGATTGTTTTGTGAGTTATTGGATTTTTTCTCATTCGCATTTTTATGAGACCCTCAATATCTGGATTCCCTTTTAAGTAAACCAAATTAGGCTCTTCCGGATCACCACCCACAAAGTGGTTTTCGCCCATTATCTCTATGCGACGCGATTTTGTCGATGTTTCTTCGTGCTCGACATCATTTGAAATACTACCTTTAAGTTTTACACTCGCATTAACATTCACTTTGACATTATGGTGCTGATACACATTGTCGTCTTCTATAGTACAAATTCTAAAGTATTTAGCACCTAGCAATTGTGCAACTTCAGTAAGTTCGGTTGATTTTGCTGTCCTTAAATAATTATAGTATTCATCGAGTGAAATGTAACTATTCTCTTTGAATGGATTTTTATGGTATACACCGCTTGTTGAATTTGGAAGCAATTCTATCTCGAACAATCCAATGTTTTTAGGATAAATAGTCACAATTTGAACATCTTTGTGTTCCAGTTTGTAGCCAATTGAGTTTTTACATGTTTGTGCATTTGCACGCTTTTTATCTATTTCTGCAACCCTGATTATATTAGGCAAAGAATAATCAGTAGCCAAAATATCATCTTTAAAAATCGGTTTGAGAGAGTCGCTTTCGATCTTATTGCCGATGATTTTAAAATCAGACAAATCAATTTTCCCGTCATTGTTTTTATCAATTGCTTTTGAAACTGCATTTCCTGCTTTTTCTGCAACCGATGCCACTTTTTTGCCTGTCTCGTTTATTACATCCAAAAATCCCTTTTTTCCCATGAAGAATCTCCTCCATACCAACTGGCTTGGAAATGGTGTGTTTTGGCAGCTATCGTACGATATTTTCCCTGTATCTTTCAATATCTTCCTGCTATCTTGCAATATCTTCTGCAAGTGCAAATGCACCACAAATAGGTGCATTATTTTTTTGCAACGGGTTGAGCGTTACAAAATATGCTGAGTTTGCAACGATTTTTTGCAATGATTTTTTTGCACTGATTTTGAACTTGAAAGGCATTGATAAATGTCACTCTCATTCTAATGACAAAATTTAATGTTGTCAATACAGATGATTGTTCAAGACAGAACCCGGCTTACAGGATTGGTCATTAATTATAGCAAAAACTGCTCCATTAATCGGGGCAGTTTTTGCTTTGCTAGTATGACGGGCATGTCCCGAGTCTTGGGTGCAAGTCCCAAGGGGCGTAGTTACCGACGAACCCGATAGCGACTTCCAAGGTTTAGATGGAGACATCTAGGCGAGAAGAAGGAATAGCAAAATCGTGGCCTGACGGAAAGAAACTCAATACCAAGGCGCATTAAGCGGATGAGTTGGCTAGCGACAACAAAATCCAAAAGGTAACCGTAACCTTAATGTGTTAATTGAGCAGGTAAACGAGGAAAGACTCGAAACTTATCCCGTGAGGTCTCACAAACAGACAAAAACTGTAGTAACAACGAATTGTGAGAAGTCAGCAGAGACCATAGTACTTAGCAATAAGGAAGGGTCAAACAATTTAAGACGTCAAATGAAATGTATGTTCTTTGCAATAGTCCGACAAAGTGTGGTACATGAAACGTAAATGAAATGGGACACACAATAACGTATGATGAATAGCAAAGAAGCGGAAAGGAAGGAGACGGAAACATGTCGAGATTACTTGACGAGATACTCTCGGATGAGAACATCACACTCGCACAAAAACGAGTTTATGCAAACAAAGGTGCAAGTGGAGTAGATGGAATCGGAGTACAGGAACTTTCAAAGTACATGGAAGAAAACTGGGAGAGTATTAAAAGACAAATCCAAGAAAGAAAGTACAAACCCCAACCGGTGCTAAGAGTAGAAATACCAAAACCGAATGGGGGAGTACGTAAACTTGGAATCCCCACTGTTGTCGACAGAGTTATCGAACAGGCAATAACACAAGTACTGAGTCCAATATTTGACCCATTATTCAATGAGCATAGTTACGGATTCAGACCAGGAAGAAGATGTGAACAAGCAATAGTAAAATTGCTTGAATACTTCAACGACGGATACGAGTGGATAGTAGATATTGACCTTGAGAAATTCTTCGACAACGTACCCCAAGATAGGCTAATGAGTCTTGTTAACAACGTAATACACGATGGAGATACAGAATCACTGATTCGCAAATATCTTCAAGCAGGTGTTATGGTAAAAGACAAGTACGAAGAGACCAAACTAGGAACACCACAAGGTGGAAATCTCTCACCATTGCTCAGCAATATTATGTTGAATGAGTTAGACAAGGAATTAGAAAGTCGAGGACTTAACTTTGTAAGATACGCAGATGACTGCGTAATAGTAGTAAAAAGCGAAGCAGCGGCAAAGAGGGTCATGTATTCCATAACCGACTGGATTGAAAGAAAACTTGGGCTGAAAGTAAATGCAACAAAAACGCATACTTGTCGACCAATGAAGCTGAAATATTTAGGCTTTGGATTCTGGAAAGATTCGGAAAAATGGAGAGCAAGACCACATCAAGATTCCTTAAGCAAAATCAAACGTAAGTTGAAGCAATTATGCAAGAGAAGTTGGAGTATCGGACTCAAATACCGAATTGGAAAGCTCAATGAGGTAATACGAGGCTGGATAAATTACTTCAGAATTGCAGACATGAAAGAGGCTATGACCATAATTCATAAACACCTTATGACACAAATCAGAGTTGTTATATGGAAGCAGTGGAAAGTACCATCAAAGAGAGAATGGGGACTGGTCAAACTTGGAATTGAGAGATGGAAAGCACATGAAGCATCATATGCAAAAGGATACTATCCTGTCATAAATCTACCACAAGTAAAGAAAGCAATCTCAAAAGAAATACTGACAAGGAGATTAAACCTTGTCAGCCCACTAGATTACTATCTAGAAAAACGTGTTTGTAATTAAATTGAACGCCGTATGCCGAACGGCACGTACGGTGGTGTGAGAGGGGGATTAATTTCCCCCTACTCGATTGCTTCACTCGAAACTTAATGTCAAATGCTTATTTTCATTGGCACATTGAGTCAAATATGCATTCATCAAAATTTGATACGGAATATTTGTTTCACTTGACATTTTCTTGAAATACTCTAATGTTTTTACATCAATGTTGATTGTTATCTGCTTTTTTTTGCATTTTTTATGTACGGATTCTTTTTTGCCTTTGAAAAATCATATTCATCCAACTCCAACATATCCATTGTCCTTTCGTAACAATACTTGGTTTTTTCAATAAATCACAATGATGTCCAAGTAAGAAAAGCCATTTATATCCAAAGACTCAACATGACAAATCAATGCTGGTTTTGACTTATATAAAGACAATAATTCCTCACAGACTTCAATAGATGCTACTTTGATATCATTCTTAGATCGCAAAGATTGCACTGCATCAAACAGTAAATTATCTCTTTCTTCTATTGAAACAAAACGGTCATTCAAATATTCAGGACATTCATTTTGCCTAAAAAAACTTATAATGTTCCCTTCCAAATCTATTGTCATTCTAGCTTTGATTGCACAAGGTAATGACCTTTCTACCTGCCAACTCAACCTAAGGCAATTATCAATGTCAAGACCTATACTGAAAGAATTGTATTTTGAAAAGTCGTCTAATTCACTCATACTCTTTTCAACCACTTGTTTAATTTCAGTTTCGCTCATGTATAAATTAAGTTCGATTCCGATATTTCCTATATTTTTTAGGCCAACTATGTTTCCTTCTTCGTCAATAGTGATTTTTCCGTTTTCCGTTCCAATCACTTTGCAAGTAACTTGCTTTTCTCCGGTAGACTCCAGAAATCTGTGTGAATCATATTCAACCGAATACCTATCACCCAAGCACTCTATTGAATTTGGAATACTTCCGATAGAATTTTCATTTTTTATATCTTCAGAGATAACGAGTAGCTCAGCTCTATATTTTTTTTGTACACACCCTGAAAAAGAAAAAACAAAAAAACACAATCCCAAAAAAAATGCTATTTTTTTCACAATATTTCGTCCTCTAATAATTTTTATTTTGCCAACAAATTAATAGCATGTACTTTATGTTGATTCAATCAAACAATGAAACATTTACATTTGATGAGCCATAGTATATACCATTAATAATCAAACTTGTGACAGATTCCAATTCGGTTTCATCAAAATAATTCACCATGTCCTCATTAGCATATTGAATAGAGTTGTATACAGTAAAACCCTGTGTCATATGATAGATTAGTTGTTGAGTCCAATATACCGTTGTATTTTGTTCAATTGATCCAGTAAAGCCAATAACTACGTCGACTCCTCTACTCAAAAAATAATCAACAAAACCTCCAGATCTTCCCGAATAACAACTCGATAAAATAATCAATTTAACGTTTGAAAAATCACTTGTCGATAAACTAGACAATTCACTTAGATATAGAATTTCATTGGAATTGACCAATAATTTATCTTCATATTGTCCACCATGCGTTATTAGACAAACATAATTGTCATTTTTTAGATGTGAAACGAGGTCTGTTTCTGTTATTGAAGAAAATTGAACACCTTTAACATGTGCGTATTGATTATAGTATAAGCCCACGTTGTTGTTGAGTGTTGACGTTGAAATCGAACTTTCATTGTGTAGAGTAATCTGAGAATAACTTTTGTCTGTAAAAAGAATAAACCACTCATCCAAATAATCATTATCATTTGAATAGTCTTTTTGTTCCAACTTAACACCATTTAAATAAAACAGACTCCAACCCAAAGATAAAACCCTATTGTTGGCCTCGCCTGTTACTGCTTTTATCATACATGCACCACTATCAGTGACAGATATACTCCAAAGCATACCATCGGTTATTGTCACAGTACCATTTGAATCAGCTCCTGTTCGCAAAACAATTTTTGCTGACGATGCCGTACTATCATCTTTTACACCTAAGTAGTAATCATCCCAAGAATTATCAGATCTTAATGTGTAGTAGTTTTCTTTGTGCGCATAACTAATTATCCATTTTTGACTGTCGTCACCATTAAAATCCCATTGGAGAATGTATGAACCATTTCCCATATTTTGATTTTCTATATCTATAAATCTGCCTGTCTGTTTGTTCTGTATGAAAAAAACCCCATTTTCAATAATAGGTGTAATTAGTGAGTATGCAATAACAAAATAAGGTCTATACTCTGATGCTCCGTTATTTGAATAGAAAGAAACCGAATTGTTTGGACCAGCTTCTTTTTTCAGTGCTAAGCCATAATTATCATCTCCCGCATACCAACCTTGAACAATTGATGTGACATTGAATGATAACAAATCTGGATCGTTCTCATTGCAATAAACAGATGCTGTTGCTGTTCCAGTAGAAGAGCACGTTGTTGCTAAGCCCTTGTTGTCTAAGTTGTTTGCACTATTCCAAGTCAAATACGATTCACCCCAAGATTGCATACATCGATAAACTCCTATATCCATATATCCACTTGTTACATTAAAGTAGTATGTTGCTCTAAAGAAAGCTTTGGTTATTTTTGCATTTGGGGCAAGAACTGGCATTGATGTCCTAAAATAAGAAATTTCTCCTATTCCAACCAATAATCTTGTACTACTTCCGTGGGTCGTATTGGGATCTTGACTTATGATATACGTATCCTGTGAGATCGTTTTTTGTACCGAAGGGTCTACAACAACTGGGAACACTCTGTTTTCATCATTTATCCAGGATTCATTTGCATCAATTGTTATTATGTATTCATCGTTAACCTTTTCAAGGATGTAGAAAACATCGTTTGATGTTTCTCCACTGCTGTCATACATGTAAGGAGCTGTTATAGTATAGCATTCATTTCCCAATTCATCTATGAGTAATATAGAACCATCTTTCTCTGACTTTATTGCTGAAAGACCTTCCAAGTTCAATTTGAACCTAAATGTATTTTTAGCATTGCGCTCGTTGATTATAATGTTCTCTTTTACATCATTTCCGGAAATGGTATAATCCAAGTCAATGCCATCATAAACATTAACATATTTTACAGTTGTGGTGTTGTCAATACGCATCAGCGCCTCGAGTTTTTCTTCTCCTCTCAAATCATCAATTCCTTGTTGATTATTATCGTGATTCTTGATTGCCGCCAATGAAAAATTGTTAATTCCTTCTATTCCAAATGAAATAGAATATTCCCCATCAAGAACACTAAACAATGTGTCTGAACAACTATTGTCTGCAAAAGAAAAGAAATAATCATTTGTCACAAATTTCCCTTTTCCGTCACTTTTAAGTCTATTGTCAATGTCAATCCATTTTCCATTTGAGTCTTTTCTGTGAACATCAAAACTATATGAGACAGCTTGATAAGTTCCATCCTCTAATTGAAAATGCTTTACATTTGATTCTCTTAGTGATTCAATCTCCTTAACTTCATAATGATTGTTCTCGCTATCATTGTATATTGAATCGTTATCGTTTAACGCAAAACCATTATTATTCGCATTACGAGTTGAATTATTAATTGCTGAAACTGGAATAGAACAACAAATAAAACAAATTGATAGCAGTATTGAAACAATTGGCATTTTGTATTTTTCTATAATATCTCCTATAAAAAACTAAGATTTTGTTTCGATATATTCACATATCAAAGACATCAAATAATAAACGATTGATTTGTTTTTCCGCCTGTATTATAACAAACATATTGTTAGAATACAACCCAAGTTTGCCTCAAAAAAAGAAACAACCAGCATTCAATCTCAAGAAAAAGAGAGATAAATGCTGGTTTTTGAGGTTAAACAGAGGGAGAAGAGAAGATTGACAATATGTACTACAGTGACAAATTACAACTGGATTTTAACTGCTTCAATTCGCCCAATTTAAAGAGTTTTAATGGGAGATTAATACCGAAAGAAGAAAGGATGACGGATAGATCCGGATCATCGAAGTCGTTAAATCTGTAATAGAACTCATCAAGCTTTTCGACCTTAACGATAGGGGCTGTAAAAAAAGTCCAAGATAAGGGGCTGTTTAAAAACCTAGCAAACAAGCAAGGGCTTCTTTTTCAGCCTTTTTTTGCTTTTTTAAGGAGAAGCTCGCGCTTCTCCTTATCTTGGACTTTTTTTACAGCCCCTATCAAAGAAATTATGTGTGCATATTTTTAATGATTCACAAATCCGCCATAGCATTTAAAATAATCATTCATTATTTTAAGTTTGTCTATATATTTTTGAATCGTAGCGCCCGTGCGGTTCGACACCTCCTTGACAAACTCACCAAGGTGAATATATACAATGTCCATATATTCCATTTTGTACGCTAAAGAAAGAATGGAACGGAAAACCGTAGCGTAACGCTTTACTGTGGCTGCAGACATAGGTTTGCCGTATCCATGAAAATCCTGTCTGCCTTTGTTGATGATGAACTGGATGTAATCCTGGACATGCCTGATTGCGAATTCGTTCATGTGCATCTTTCCATATGTCGGGATGAGATGCTGATTAATGATCTTTTTGTAAAACTCGATTGTCCCAGGAGACAACTCTGCTTTTTTGATTTCCAGAAATAGTTTGCAGAAATCTTCAAACAATGTCTTCTTCTGGTCTATCGGTACAGAATTTGGAGAGGAAATGTCTCCATTCAGTATTTGCAATTCGAGCGAATCAACAAACATATTCAACTCACGTTGCAAAGATGCGTAGCTGAGATTGGGTTTAGACGGCCAGAAAACTTTCGATATGGATGAATATCCACCTGTGATTTTTTTGCCGGTCTGAATGCGGATAACGTAGCTGCCGTTGGGTTTCTTCGTGATGCTTGCCATTGTTCTAGTTCTCCTTAAGAATAGATATTTTTTGACATTCAGCAATGCTCTCACAGTACCATTATCAGTGCTTCAAACTTGTGGCCTCTACTCTCCCTGCGTACCATTTTTGGTTTCGTTTGCACCAAATTTTGCACCAACCCTTTTTCAGAGGCAAAACGGTGCAAAAAACACCCCTTTATATTGACTCTGCAGGGGATTTGCAAAAAGCGGGAAAACGCTTGTAATATAAAGAAAAAACGGAGATCATACGATCTCCGTCTAACTAGTCTGAGTGAATGGACTTGAACCAGCGGCCTCTACCACCCCAAGTTTTAATCCATTAAGTTCTTCCTTTTTTAAAGAAATAACTTTGTTTCACCATAAGTATGTGTTTAATATGCGAAGTAATTCTATTCATATTATACCAACAATAATCACAATTATCCATAATATGATAGTCAATTGCATCGAAAAACAATATAGTTGCATCATAATAATAACTCCCAAGCGGGTATGCTTGAGAGCTATAAGTGAATACTTTGTTGATTATTGCTTTTTCATTCCTTTTCCAAGTGCAAATGTCAAATAATGTGGAATGGTTATAACGTCATCTATCTCCGAAATGTTATAATCACCAATTTTTAATAACCGAGTCATTCCATAATGCTCTGGATGCTTCATAACCTGCTTACTAGATTTTGTATTTCCTGTTTTCGCCTTAGCTTCTACTAGAGTAGCATAACCCCTATATGATATAACCAAGTCTATTTCCAAACCACTATCTTTTTCAAAGTGAACTACTCATGACTCTGAAGTCACGGGTGTTCCCGGCAGGCATAAATTTTCACATTTTCCCCAAGGATTCCGTAGTCATTTCTCACATTTTCCCCAAGACAATGCAAAAAAATATTGTCGCTCAGTTCAATTGAGCGGCAATATTTTTGCTATGAGGTGTGTCATCTCTTCTTTTTCTTTATGACCAAAACAACTACCATCACTACAACAACAACTGCGAGAACTATTACAACTATTATCATAACAATTTCCAGAGCTGATGCTGTATTGTTTTCTGCAGGTACATTTGAGTTTACAACTATAAAAGTAGTCTTTGCTGTTCCAGTCTTAGATACAATTTCAATAGTGTATGTACCATTAGGAAGTGTTTCAAGATAAGCCCTGCCGATTACCACTATTGTGCTTCCTTCACGCACAACGTAGAATTTTCCATCAAGTTTCCTGCCGTTGATTCTGACTTCTACAAAATCCTTGTAGTTGGCACTGGATATGAATGTCAAACCGTCGTCTGCATTTTCAGCATTTGGATCCCACACTGAATCAGCATCAAGTATAACAGGTTCTGTTTCTGTTACGTTTGTTGTCTCTTCAGCTGTTGTTTCCTCGGTTGTTACTTTTTCCGTTGTTACAGTTTCGGTTGTAACTTCAGTTGTAACCTTCTCTGTTGTCTCGGTTTCCGATGTTTCTTCTGTTGTAACTTTTTCACTTGTCTCGGTTACTTCACTTGTTTCCGTGATTTCACTTGTTTCAGTTACTTCGCTTGTTTCAACAACTTTTTCTCTTGCCTTAAACTTTGCAGTGTATACTGTACTTCCCTTTACTGTTCCAAGTGTAGGTGTCCAGCCCGCGAATACATAGTCATATGTCTCATCACTTGCTTTTGCAGGAAGCTTACCATCAAACACCGGGGTTTCACCAAACCTCAGTCCCGTATCTGTTTCAAGTACTGTGCCGTCATAGTTTTTCCATGTTACTGTATAGAAGACTTCTGTTGCAGTATATGTTGCAAAGTATGTAATGTCTCCGGTCAGACTTGTTATTGCCGGTGACCAGCCCTTGAATGTGTAAGTGTTCTGAACCGTTGCTACCTTTGTCGGAGTAGAACCGTCATAAGTCGGCGTGGTTCCGTACTCAACAATATCTGTCTCCAGTATTGTTCCGTCAGCATTCTTCCATGTGACTGTATATTTGTTTACAGTTGATGAGAATGTGGCTGTATAGGTTACATCGCCTGTTACTGAGACAACTGATTTGTCCCATTTATCAAACGTGTAAGTATACTGGGCAGTTGCTGCTTTAGTCGGTGCAGTGCCGTCGTAAGTAGGAGTTGTGCCATACTCAACGGCATTTGTCTTGAGTACTGAACCGTCAGCATTTTTCCATGTAACTGTGTACTTGTTTACTGTTGAACTATATGTTGCCGTATATGTAACATCGCCTTCAACAGCGCCCGGTGTCTTGTCCCAGCCTGCAAACGAATATGTATACTGGGCTGTTGCAGTTTTAGTCGGTGACAGACCATCGTAAGTCGGAGTTGTGCCGTATACAACCTCAGTATCTACTTCAAGAACTGAGCCATCAAAATTCGTCCATGTAACTGTGTACTTGTTTATAGTTGAATCATATGTTGCTGTGTAAGTTACATCTTTTGTTACTGCAGAAGGGGTCTCGTCCCATCCGGCAAATATATATGTGAACTGTGCAGTTGCATTCTGAGTCGGTGTATCCCCTGTGTATGCAGGCACCTTTCCATATGCAACAGAATCGGTCTTTAAGGTCGTGCCGTCGGGATTTTGCCATGTAACTGTATATTCTCTGTCTTTTTGCTTAAATGTTGCTGTATATGTTACATCTCCTTCGACAATATCTATATCTTTGTCCCAGCCTGTAAATGTATATGTGTACAGTGCAGTTGGTGATTTTTCCGGAGTAACTCCGTCATAAGTCGGTATTGTGCCATACCCGACATATTCATCAACTTCAAGCTCTTCTCCGCCATCACCAATCCATGTTACCGTGTACTCATTAACGACTGATTCAAATACAACCGAATATATCGTATCACCTGTTATCGGATCGATATCGCCATCCCAAACTGTCACTCCATTAGTCCAGCCCAAAAATACATATGAGAACTCTTTGTTTCCTTCCTTTGTCGGTTCCGGACCGGTATATGTCGGGGATGTGCCATACGGAACATCATAAACTGCAAGCAATTCGTCGCCTTCACCAAGCCATCTTACTTTGTACTCATTAACAATGGAGTCATATGTCGCAGTATATGTTACATCTCCTTCGACAATATCTATTTCTTTGTCCCAACCACTAAAAGAATATCTGTATTGCTTATCGCTTTCCCTTTCCGGCGCTAATCCGTTGTAATATGGTGATGTGCCATACTCAACATTTTCATCTACTTGAAGCTCTGAGCCGTCATAATTCACCCATGTAACTGTGTACTCATTAACAATGGAGTCATATATCGCTGTATAGGTCACATAACCTGTCACCTCAGATATTTCTTTGTCCCAACCAGCAAAAAAATATGTATACTGCGGATTGTGTTCCATTGTAGGCTCTTCTCCGTCATAGGTCGGTACTGTGCCGTACGGAACATTTTCATCTACTTCAAGCTCTTCGCCGTTTGCATTTATCCACGTTATCGTGTAAGTTTGCGATTCATTATCTGCGTGGCTTATTATCCCCAAAGCCGCAAATGTGGCCAAAAGAGCTATAATGGAAATCAGAATGAGGAGTTTCTTCGTTCTCATAGCTGTTTTTCAATCCTTTCAAGTATTCGGTCCGAAAACTATGAATGTTGCTTTTTGTATAAATATACAAAACACTTTTATATTTTACTTATATTATTACAACATTGGTACAATGTCAACATCATCTTTTCGACAAATGAAACATTGTGAAACAAGCTGTCTTATCTTTGTGATTGTTATATTATTGCAAAAAGCCTTTTCAATGGCACATTGATATAACTCGCCAAATTGGGTATAAAAACATGGGTTTTGGCGACTTATCCCCGCTTTTTGGCATATAACTCGCCATTTCACCACTTTTTGATACTGTTTTGGCGACTTATAATACGGTTCCGCAACAGTGACACTTTTTTGTCCACCTTTTGTCCACCTTTTGTCCACCATTCGTCCACTTTTTTAACCTTCATTCTGGCAAAATAAATAGATGCGAAATTGGGTTTGGGGGATATTTACCGGAATTGGACTGGTGAACGCTCCGAAAATGGGTGCGTATTGTCCCTTTACAATTCACTGAAGGAAAGTATAATATAGTCAGAAATTGAGACGGGAAGGAGTTCTGCGTGACTATCGGAAAGATAATAACAGAATTAAGAACGGATCGCGAGATGTCGCA
>JAILLB010000057.1 GCA_024693345.1 Clostridiales bacterium | reverse complement strand
TCCTGATTGAACAGATATTCATCTTTAGCTTCGTATGCTTCATTTTCTTTCCACTCATAGTACAATGGCTCAACAATTCCGAGTCCGAACAGGTGGTTTTTAGCTACTGCTGAATAGATGTACGGAATCATGGCATGTCTTAATCTCAGCCAGTTGTTGACTATGAGACCTTTTCCGTTTTTGAATACCTCAGGGTCTTTGGAATGGACTTCTTCGCAGGTGCAGTGGAGTCTGTTTATAGGGCTGAATACGCCGAACTGAACGGATCTCACGTAGAGTTCGTCATCTTTATATCCCTGCATGTGTCCGCCTATATCATGGCTCCACCATGTATATCCTACATTGCTTGAAGTCGCCGTGAAATACGGGAGATATTTGAGTGTTTCCCATGTTATGTGGGTGTCACCGGAGAAACCGACCTGGTATCTGTGTGAGCCTATGCCTGCATATCTTGACAGAATGATCGGCTGTTTGCCGTCTTTTGCGTTATTGAGATACAGATAGTGGTTGAATGCCCAGAGAGGATCAAGACCATCAATTTTCGTTCTTGTTCCCTGCTGCCAGTCCATCCACCAGAATCTTACTCCGTCCTTCTCATATGGATTAAGAAGAATGTCAAAGTATGCATTTACAAAGTCTTCATTTGTGACGTCGCATTCAACCTGTTTCCCGGTTTTTGGATCTACTCCGCATCTCTTTGCGAATTTTTCGTACTGTGTCTCCCAGAATCTCACACCGCTGTGCGGGTGAAGGTTAAGTGTAACTTTGAGATTTTTGTCGTTGAGAACTTTCAAAAACTTTTTGTAGTCCGGGAAGAGGTGTTTGTTCCATGTGTACCCGGTCCATCCCGAAGTATATCCGTGGAACGCATCAGCAAGTCCGCGTTCCGTAATCTTGAATTCCTGGTCGGTGGTTGTTGAATAGTGCCAGTCCATATCCACCGTAGCAACCGTGAAAGGAACATTTTCGCTTTCGAATTTGCTCATGAGCGCCAGGTATTCTCTGTCGCTGTAAGCGTGGTATCTGGACCACCAGTTTCCGAGTGCAAATCTCGGTATCATGGGAACATATCCCGTTATTGAATACAGAGCTTTTACTGCTTCTCTGTAGTTGTCTCCGAATGCGAATACATATTCATCCGCTCCATCTGCTTTTTTATCAAAAGGCTTGCCGTCATCACCCAGACAAATAGTTTTTGAATCATCGAGAACAGCTACACCTGTAGTGGAGCATACACCATTGCCCAAGTCCAGTCGGTGCCATTTTCCGTGGTCACCTATATACCTGTCTCCATTGCAGCGGTCAAGTGTCCTGTATGTACCGTGAAGGTTTCCTTCATTTGTTATTTTGAGTGTTTTTCCTCCAATCATTATTTCACAATCGCTTCTCTTCGGTTTAAGTACAAGGGTTACACTCTTTGTCTTTATAACGGCTTTGTCTTTTTCGGATGAAAAGTCATAGTCTGTCGATGGCATATTTCTGTACCACACAGACAGAGTTGCTTCATCTCTGTAGACATGGTTTTTGCTCTTTTCAATTCTGAAAAGTCTGTCTGACAATACAGTTACCCTGTAGTCACGCCAAAAAACAATGTTTTTCTTGTTTGCAATCGGATGTGTTTTAACGATTAGTTCCTTGTTTAACATACAAATTTCTCCCGACGAATACGTGTTTTTCGTTTGCTTATCCACCAGTAATTATATACAAAAATAACAAATCTTTCAAGCAAAATCATCTTCGGAATTGTGACAATTGAACCAGATTATTGTGTCGGAATTGTTAATTTTTGCTCTCTATTACCCATAGGAATTGTTGATTTTTTATTTTTTTAACCATCGGAATTGTTGTTTTTTTCAAAATTATCCCTTCGGAAATGTTGACACTTGATTTTTGACATAGTATAATCACCATTGAAGGAGGGCATGCCAAAGTGGATGAAATTATTCTTAAAAGAAAAGCATACGAACAAATGTTGGAATGGAAAAACAGCCATGCTCCGGACTATGCACTATTCTTAAAAGGTGCGAGAAGGACTGGAAAAACAACCCTGGCTGAGGAACTTGGAAAAAATGAATACAAGTCTTTCATCAAAATAGATTTCCAAGAAGTATCAGACAACATTAAAGATTTGTTCGTCAATAACCTGATGGATCTGGACGATTTCTTTATGAAAATTGAATTGGCATTTCAAAAGAAACTGTATGATAGAGAATCATTAATTATCCTTGACGAGATTCAATTGTTTCCAGAAGCCAGACAGGCACTTAGAACGTTGTTAAAAGATAAAAGATATGACTACATAGAAACGGGGTCATTGGCAGGCATTACCCAAAAAACAAAAAAGAAAAAGATACTGATTCCATCAGAAGAAGTTGACATGGAAATATATCCATTGGACTTTGAAGAATTTCTTTGGGCTATTGGTGACGAAATAACATTTCCTACCATGAAGAAAATTTACTCTTCGGGCAACTCATTTGGTCCAAGTCTGAGAAGTATAATGAACAAATTCCGTCTATACATGTGTGTTGGAGGAATGCCTCAAGCCGTGTTAAAATATGTAGAGACAAAAGATTTATCCCAGGTTGACTTTGTAAAAAGAAACATCATCAATCTCTATAGAAAAGACATGAAGGATCAGGATGATGTCAATTCTAATTTTGTTGGAAATCTTTTTGAAAACATACCATCCCAATTAAGCAAACATGACAAAAGATTTGTTCTTTCTCAGGTTTCAAGCAATGCGCGTCTCAACATATATAACACATCTATATGTTGGTTAGAAGATGCAATGATAGCAAATGTTGCCCGTAACGTGACAGAAGTGAGCCCTGCACTGTCATTGAGTTTGGATGATAAAAAGTTTAAAATGTATCTTGGAGATACCGGACTTTTGATTGACCTGGCATTTGACGATGGCGGTTCATTCTTTGACAATGAATATTATAAAGCCATAATGATGGACAAACTCCATGTTAATGAGGGAATGTTTATTGAAAACCTTGTGGCACAGTGTTTGAGATCAAACCACCATAAAATAAGATACAACTCAAAGAGTGATCCTGAATCAAAACAAATTGTCAGAGAAATAGACTTTTTAATAAGAGAAGGGATGAAAGTCACTGCAATTGAAGTAAAATCCACAAAACGTTTTACAACTAAGTCTCTTCATGACATAAAAAAATCATTTAACAATAGAATCGGAAGACAACTTGTTTTATATGACGGTGATGTAAAGCAAGAAGATGGAATTATATATCTCCCGTATTTTATTGCTTCATTACTTTAATCAAGGAGAATACCAAGTATGGAAAAGTGGTCAAGAGCAATTTATCAGCCTTGTCTTCCCATAGGTCCGAACGGGACAAGGGTTACGGCAAGCGAAGAACATCTGAATGTTTCAAAAAACGCAGCCAAAGAAGGTATTGTACTTTTAAAAAACAACAATTCCCTTCTTCCTTTTAAATCCGGAACTACAGTTGCCATTTTCGGAAAGGCACAGATAGACTACGTAAGAGGCGGCGGCGGTTCAGGCGACGTTGTCACCATTCCGTCAAAGAACATTTATGAAAGTCTGAAAGAAAAATCCGAAGTTTCCGTTCTGGATTTTGTTTCTGAATTCTACGTTAAGGATGTTGAAGAACAGTACAAGAACAAAATGTGCAAGGGTATGCTCACAGAACCCGAATTGCCGGATAGAATTGTTAAAAAGGCAGCATCTCTGACTGACACAGCCATCATAACAATAAACAGATATTCAGGAGAAGGCGGAGACAGAAAGAGCGAAGGCGACCCGTACATCCAGCTCAGTGAGCAGGAAGAGAAAATGGTCGAAAAGGTAAAAAAGAATTTCAAACATATTGTTGTTCTCTTGAATATTGGTGCAGTTATTGAAACAGGTTGGTTTTCCGATGATGACAGAATCGAAGCTGCCATGATAATCTGGCAGG
>JAILLB010000034.1 GCA_024693345.1 Clostridiales bacterium | reverse complement strand
GTTGCTCTCACATTGTCTATGCATTTATTCAGTTTGTTTATTTCTTCCTCAGTCGGAAAACGTGCAGATACTCTAGCGCCCATCAGTGTATTGCCTTTCGGGTAAGATAATTAATGTTTACAGAATATATTATCATATTCTTCGATTATTTACAACTAAAACAAATGCGCACACGCATGCGCAAAAGCAACGAAAATTGTCTTGACAAAGGTATTTTCTTGTGCTAATATATTCAAGCGCGAAAAAATGACCCATTAGCTCAGCCGGTAGAGCACATGACTTTTAATCATGGTGTCCGGGATTCGATTTCCCGATGGGTCACCAAAAAAAACGAACCCTGATTTATTCGGAGTTCGTTTTATTTTTTGTTTCTCAACCATTGAGTTTTGCTATTATATTTGGTAATTCTTTATCTACAATGTCGTTGTCAAGCTGGCATGTTCCTGCATTTGCATGACCGCCTCCGCCATAAGACAGACACAACTCACCAATGTGAACCTTGGAGTTTTTGTTGACTATGCTCTTTCCAATCATTACTGCAGTGTTCTGTTTCTTAAATCCCCAGGCAACATGTACAGATATCTCGGTTTCCGGATACATTGCATATACCATAAATCTGTTGCCAGCATAGATAATTTCTTCGTTTCTAAGGTCGATAACAGCTACCTTGTCATACACTTTTACAATGCGTTTCAACTGCTCTTTAAACAGATTTGCCTGTTCGAAATACAGATCCGCTCTCTCCTTGACATCCGGAAGTTCCATTATCTCGTCTATTGTAAGAGTCATACAATGGTCAATCAGTTCCATCATCAAATCGTAGTTGGATATTCTGAAATCACGAAAACGGCCAAGTCCTGTTCTCGGATCCATGATGTAATGGAGGAGAACCCACTTACTCGGATTCAGAATTTCATCAATTGTGAAGTCTGCAGAATCTCCCTTGTCAACTGCAGCGAGGAGTTCTTCTGACAGTTTAGGAAATGCTTTTTTGCCTCCATAATAATCATACACTACTCGTGCAGCACTCCTAGCGTGAGGATCAATTATAAGCTTGCCGCCAGTCTCTTTTGCTTTGTTGCGATCCACTTCACTTTCGTGGTGATCGAATGCCAAACTGACTCTCTCATCAAATGGCAGGTTTGTTGTTATATCGTTTTCTGACAATTCCACCTTGCCGTCCTGAACATCTTTTGGATGGACGAACTTGATTTCATCAATCAAATTCAATTCCTTCAACATCATTGCACATGCAAGGCCGTCAAAATCGCTTCTGGTTACCAATCTTTTCATTGTTATTCTCCGTTTCGTTTATATATGCTTTTTAATAATTACCTTAGCAGTTCCCCTTGGAAATACAGTTCCTGAAAATGAATTGTTTGTAATATCTCTTCGTCGGAATAGTCCCTTCCATCCATTGATACAATCCACTTATCCTCGTTGTCGTTGAACCTGTGATAAACCGCAATCACTCTGCCTGAAAACTCTCTTAGAGGCTTATCTGATCCAAACACATATACGTCCTGCTCTTCACCATCTGCTACAAATACACCATCTACATAACCGTAGTTAATCGGGTATATGAGTTCGGGGTAATCTGGATGGGAACTTCCCAGTGGTCGGTCAATTGTTCCTTTCACAATCCTTCCGATTATATTCTTGTCCACTATCTCTCCCTCCGGCTCACACTTTTGTATAAATATTTTACCATGCCAAACCGGGTAATTGCAAACAGATGTGATGAAAAAGTTTGACAGCAAATGAATATTTTTGTATACTTTGGTTTGTACATTTCTATGGAAGGAGGCGGGCTTGTGAAAAAACAGCAATATGATTCGGAATCATGGGATGAGTATGGCGATTATGTCGAGCGAGAAGAGTTCAAAAATGCTTCACTTGCAAAGAAAATTTTCTCCTGGCACTCATTTAAATTTGTCATAAAGGTCATTGTCCACCTTATTATCATAGGAATCATCGGACTGTTGTTGTTCAGACTGTTTACAAATGCTCCGACTTCTGCCATGAATGCCCTTCTCAAAACAGAAGAAGATGTCAATGCTTATGCAGAGACAGGAGGTAATCTGACAGTATTAAAGCAACAGTTGTCATACTATAACGACTCATCAGGCAGATTCACTTTATATGAAGTGAGATACATAGTCGAAACTGAAGAACTTCAATTCACTATAAGATACAACAACAGTACTACAGAAGCACTCAGAAAACTTCACCCCGGTGAGACTATCTCTGACACGCCATTTGTATTTGTTTTGCAGGACAACAACGGAAATCTGTACACTTCATACAACAGCGTTAAATTCCAAAGAACACTGTATCAGTACGAAAGAGTTTCTTTCCATGTTCCAAACATGCTGGTTTCCGAACTCAAAGCCAACGATCTTCTCTACTACCCCAAACCGGATGTTGACAACAACATTTACATGTACAAGGGACCTCTGATGGGTGTTGAAGGAGATGACTTGATTACAAAGATATATTTCTCCGCTTATTATGAGAAAGAAGTGGATTTTGATGCTGCTCCCTTTACAACCGGAATAGTTGTTTATTCAAGCGGAACCGAAATGACTGTATATAACTATAAAAATGAATTAAAAGGAAATGTCACAGTAAATATGAATAAAACCGTTGTGACAGAGACAAACAAATAACAAAACATGACCAGTCTGAACAATCGCGTGATATCAGGCCGCAAGGTATTATCATGAGGAAAGTCCGGGCTTCATAGGGCAAGGATAACGGATAACGTCCGCCGGAGGCGACTCCCGGGAAAGTGCAACAGAAAATAACCGCTGCTTTGCAGTAAGGATGAAAAGGCGAGGCAAGAGCTCACCGCTCTTTTGGTAACAAGAGAGGCTGTGTAAACCCTATCCGAAGCAACACCTGTAGTGAAGGTTCGCCCGACCGCAGCACTGCTGAACTACTGGTGGCAAGCACAAAAACCACGTGCTGAGCTATGTGGCAACACTTAGCAAAGATAGATGATTGTTCGAGACAGAACCCGGCTTACAGGATTGGTCATAATATAAAAACACGAGCTGTATAAAACCTCGATTTGGTTTTATACAGCTCATTTTAAGTCGTTGATCAGTTGTTCAGTTCACTTTTGCTCACTCTGTGAGTTTTTCCGTCACTGCCTAGATAAGTATTCTCTGCTGTGTATGGTTTAAGTTTTCCTGATTTAATCATTTCAACCACAACCTGAGCCATATGCGGATCGAATTGTGTTCCTGCACATCTCTCAAACTCGCTAATGATCTTTTCAAGCGGGAACGGCTCCTTGTACACTCTCTTTGATGCCATTGCGTCGAAGCAGTCGGCACAGCAGATAATTCTTGCTACATAAGGTATATCTTCGCCTTTCAAACCTTCAGGATAACCGGATCCGTCATATTTTTCATGGTGAGATTTTGCTCCTTCAATAATCTGCGGAATAGTTGAAATTCCCTTAAGAATATTGGCGCCTCTTGTAGTGTGGCTCTTCATTACGGCAAATTCTTCATCTGTAAGTCTGCCCGGTTTGTTAAGAATGTTATCCGGAATGGCAATCTTGCCTATATCGTGAAGAAGTGCGATGTAATAAATATTGTCAACTTCATCTTGAGTCATTCCCAAGTTTTCTGCAATTATCTTGGAATAATAACCGACACGGATGGAGTGACCGTTTGTGTACTCGTCCTTGGCGTCTATGGTTCTTGCAATTGCCTGAATAGATTCAATGGTTATATTCTTGTATTCAAGCTGACGTTTCAAGGATTTCTTGGTTCTTACGCGGATAATCAGAATGTTCAGCAATACAATGAGAACGATTGCAACTACTGCCACGATTACCCAGAACCAGATTTGTTCATAGAACTGTTTCTCTTTTATAAGAGTAATATCAATCTGGTTGGATTTCTGACCATACTCATCAATTACATAAACATGGAAAACATATTCACCACCAGCAAGGTTGGTGTAATATATAACTCTGTTGTCATCAGACGATTCATTGAATGATGCGTCTACTCCGTCGAGTTTTGTGAACAATCTGTAGCCCTTGTTGGGACTGAATCCCAAAACAGACAAGTTGAATGCAACACGATATACATCTTTATCTACATTTATTGTATTGCCGTAGTACTCTACACCGTCGAGGTCTATTGAAGACAGAACAACCTTAACAGGTGTTGATACGTCTCTTTCTTCATTGAAGCTGTACACATATATTCCGTTTGTTGACTGGAAATAGTATTTGTGTTCTGCTTCATCATAATACCCTGATGTATTGGCAATGATTGGCTGCAAACCGTTTGTGGCATCGTAAAACTCGTATTGTTCAAGCTTGTCTCCTTCAAGAGAATCGCAGATATATACCTGAGTCTGACTGCCTATGACATATTTTGTCAGTGTTGCTCCGGACTTGTCCTGGTACTCGATTTTTGCGAGTTCAACGATTGAACCTTTAACATATGGAATTGTTATTTCTTCTGAAACGTATGTTCCGTTTGTTTCTTTGAGTCTGAACAATCTGCTGTTCAGATTGTAATAGATATAATCGCCGTCAACTAGGAACTTAAGTCTGTTTCCTGTTATGTTATTTTCAGTCGGAATTTCTGTTACTGTTGTGAAATCATCATCAATTACATAAAGTCCCTTTGTTCTGTCGAACATCAGCTGACCATCTCGGGTCTTGTTGATATAAAGGACATTGGAACCTATGTTCATTACCGAGAATGTTTCGCCGTCAAACTTCATAATTCCCCTGGAATATCCAAGAGCGAGATATCCGTCAAAACTTCTCATTGATCTAACAGAGTTAGTCAATGCAATCTCAGGGTTGCCTACAACTTTTCCCAAATGAGAAGAGATGTAATCAACATCGTAAATTACTACTGTCTGAGACTTCGTGTCATACTCTACAACACCAATTGAGGAAACCGCGAAAAAGACTTTTCCGTCGTGGACTTCAACATCTTTGGGCGAGAAATTGAAAATGTAGTTTTCATCACCTTTCGCTCTTCCCTCTTCTGTCTTTGCGTCTGCATACTCATTGATCTTGTCCATGACAATATTGTTTTCTGAAATGGCCTTTGAGTTCAAATCGTAAAAATATATGTTGGTTGACGAAATTATGTATAACGTGTCCTCGAATTTTTCTACTGCATATACGTTTCTATCGAACTCAGGCGGAGCATTCAGTTTCTGCCAAATCGGATCATCGTAAAGCAATTCGAGAAGCTGGTTCTTTGTTATTATGGATACGCCCGATGCTCCGATGTAATGCGAAGCAACCCAGAGGTTTCCCTCATAGTCAATCATGAGGTCAATCAGCTGGCTCTTGTTTTCAAGATCGCCTGCAACGGAAATTGTTGGAGTCTCTGTGTTTAAATCAACACAGACAAGACCTATTTTTTCGCATGCAACGAAGAGAACATTCTCTTCTTCATAGTAGAGCATCTTGTTTATCTGGTCAGATACAACTATGTCATCGAGAAATTCCTTTGTCTCCATGTTGTATCGGTGAATGATACCATCATCCTGACCTATATACAAAATGTCATCATATGAGTAAATGTCCAGAATCTTTGGATTGAGATATACAGGGCTTCCTTCTGAGTTGTATACACCATCAGTCATCTGGTAGTAATACATATCTCTCTTTGTGTCGAGAGCTATATCGGCTATATTCTTTCCTTCGGTACCTCGAATATTTGAATGGATGTCATAATCAACTTCGTATATAATAGCACCGTTGCTCTCAGTGGATATGAATAAAGCACCGTTTTTCTCATCGAGAATAATGTCTCTGATTACTCCGGTGTCGACTTCCAAAACTTCGAACTTGTTATCCCTGTACCTGAAGACGTTGTTTGATGTTGCAACATACAGAACATTGTCCTTGGTTGCAAGGGCACGTACGTTTATGAGGTCATAATTCTGACCATTGTATTCAACACTTTTGAATGTCACGAATTCTTTTGAATCGTATCTTGTCAGTCCGGAATACTGTGCAATCCAAACATAACCGTCATCAGTCTGACATAGAGCCTCTGCTCCGGATACTTCAAGGTCAACCGGAATTTCGGTCTTGTCGCTCATGTAGGACTTTGCATAAACTATGCTCACTGAGGACGCAAGCATAACAAGCGCAATCAAAATTATTCCAATTTTGTTAATCGTTTTCATGTTTTACCCCAGTATCATTTGTTTCTTCTGCAAATATGTATTGCGGTTTGGATTTTCCCAATACCGTTTCTTCATCGATTATAACTTTTTTCAGGTTTTTGAGTGACGGAACTTCATACATTATGGGAAGCATAATCTTTTCGGTTATTGTCTTAAGGCTTCTTGCACCGGTCCCCAGTTCAATTGCCTTCTTGCAAATTGCCTTGATTGCCTCATCCGTAAACTCAAGTTCAACGTTGTCCAGACTCAAAAGTCTGACATACTGTTTAACAATTGCGTTCTTGGGCTCCGTCATAATCTGAACCAAAGATTCTTCACTGAGCTGTGAAAGAGTTACAAACACAGGTAATCTTCCGATTATTTCCGGAATCATTCCGTACTTGATTAAGTCATGCCCAGTAACATTCTTCAACAGTTCTGTTTTTGCCTTTCCGGTCTTTTTCACTTCTCCGTTAAAACCTATTGCAGAACCGCCTAGTCTCTTTTCTATTATCTCTTCAAGACCATCAAATGCTCCTCCGCATATAAAGAGGATGTTCTTTGTGTTTATCTGAATGTATTCCTGATTCGGATGTTTTCTTCCGCCCTGAGGAGGTACGTTTGCGACTGTTCCTTCAAGGATCTTGAGCAAAGCCTGCTGTACTCCTTCTCCGGAAACATCTCGCGTAATGGATCTACTCTCGCTTCTCCTCGCTATCTTGTCTATCTCGTCGATGTATATAATACCTCTTTCGGCACGCTCAATATCAAAGTCGGCAGCCTGAATGAGTTTCAAGAGAACGTTCTCTACATCTTCTCCCACATATCCTGCTTCAGTCAATGTGGTCGCATCTGCTATCGCAAAAGGAACTTTCAGTTTCTTTGCAAGAGTCTGTGCAAGAAGTGTTTTTCCGACACCGGACGGACCAATAAGCAGCACGTTGCTTTTTTGAATATCCACATCATCGTTCTTCTTGTCTTTTGGAGTGTACACTCTTTTGTAATGATTGTACACCGCGACACTGAGTGCAACTTTTGCATCATCCTGCTCAATAACGTATTCATCGAGAGATTCCTTTATTGATACAGGTTTAGGCAGCTTACTGAAATCCTTTACCTTGTTCGATTTTGTTTCCTGCAGAGATACGTAGTGGTTATACATCATCTCAATGCAGTTGTTACAGATGAACAGGTTGTATGGCATTGGGAACAATACGTCGACTTCTTTTTCTCTTGAACCGCAAATCATGCAGGTGTTCTGGAAGTTGTTGTTTGTTCGTTTGTTATTCGGCATTGTAACCAAATCCTTTCAAGCGGTTAAATTCTTTTCTCCATCACCTTGTCAATCAAACCGTAATCCATTGCTTCCTGAGCGGTCATAAAATGATCTCTCTCAGTATCGATGGCAATCTGCTCAATTGATTTTCCTGAGTTTTTGGCAAGAATCTCATTGAGTTTCTGTTTGGTCTTCAAAATCTGTTCAGCCTGAATCTTGATATCTGTGGCCTGTCCCTGGGCTCCGCCCAGTGGCTGATGAATCATTATTTCGCTGTTAGGCAGGGCAAATCTCTTTCCCTTTGCACCGGATGAAAGAAGGAAAGCACCCATACTGGCGGCCATACCGATACAAATGGTCGAAACATCGCATTTGATGTAGTTCATTGTGTCGTAGATTGCCATTCCGGAAGTAACTTCTCCTCCGGGAGAATCTATGTAAAAGCTGATGTCCTTTTCCGGATCCTGAGCTTCGAGATAGAGCATCTGTGCAACAACGAGCGATGCTGTTGTCGCATTGACTTCATCGGCAAGGAATATAATTCTGTCATTGAGAAGTCTTGAGAAAATATCGTAAGAACGCTCTCCTCTGCCTGTTTGTTCTATAACATACGGTACAAGTGCCATATTAAACCTCCTGGAATTGATCTGAATTATTCAGATTTTTCGGTCTTTTTTGTTGTTTTCTTGGTTGTTTTCTTTTCTTCTGCAGCTTCTTCAGTGTTCTTTGTTGTCTTCTTTGGAGCTACTTTTTTCGGTTTTTCAGTTTTTTCTGCTTCTTTTGCTTTTGCTTCAGCCTCAGCTTTTCTCTCAGCAAGTGTTACAACTTTGACTTTAGCGTTCTCTCTTACGAAATCCAATGCTTTTGAAACTTTCAAGTCAGCTGTAATCTGCTTTTCAGCAACAAGTTCTTTAACCTTTTCGACATCCATCTTGTATAGATCAGCAATACGCTTATACTCTGCTTCGACATCTTCTGCCTTGACTTCAATTTTCTCTTTTTCTGCAACTGTTTCAAGTGCAAGACGTACACGAACGTTCTTTTCGGACTGAGGTCTGAAATTCTTCTTGAGATCGTCCATTGTCTGTTTTGTGTACTTGAGGAATGAATTGATGTCGATTCCCTGGTAATAGAGATTCTGCTCATAGCTTCTGATGCTCTGTTCAACTTCATCATCTATCATGGGTTCAGGGATATCGCATGTGAAGTTTTCTGCGAGTTTTGTAATGAGCTGACCTTCAACCACATTCTTCTGTCTGTCTTCTTCCTCTTTAACGAGTTTTGCTTTTACATCGTTCTTGTACTCTTCGAGAGTGTCGAACTCAGATACGTCTTTGGCAAATTCATCGTCGAGTTCAGGAAGTTCGTCATATTTGACTGCATTGAGTTTGCATTTGAAGACTGCTTCTTTTCCAGCAAGTGTCTTTTCGTGATATTCTGTCGGGAATGTTACGTTGACGTCAAATTCATCTCCAACATTGTGGCCTACAATCTGATCTTCAAATCCGGGTATAAATGTATTCGATCCGAGAACGAGATCCTGACCTTCTGCTTTACCGCCATCAAATCTCTTTCCGTCCTGGTATCCATCATAGTCTATGTTGACTTTGTCGCCGCTCTGAGCTGCTCTGTCAGTGATTTCAACTTCTCTTGCGTTGTTCTTTCTTGTCTTCTCTACCTCAGATGCGACCTGCTCATCTGTGACAACAACTTCAGTCTGCTCAGCTTCAAGTCCCTTGTATTTTGAGATTTCGCCTACAGGCTTAATGTAAACAAGAGCGGTGAACACAACACCTTTCTCGTCAATAGACTTAACATCGTAATCAGGATATGAGACAACGTCAAGTTCTGATTCCTTAAGAGCCTCTTCGTAAGCCTTCGGAACGAGTTCCTTGAGTGCATCCTCATAGAAGTATCCCTTGCCGTACATCTTCTCTACGATGTTGCGGGGAGCTTTACCCTTGCGGAAGCCCGGTACTGCTATTGTCGGTGCTTTTTTTCTGAATGCAGCTGTTACTGCTTCATCAAATGATGCCTTGTCTATTGAAATTTCCAACTCTTTTCTGTTTTTTTCGGCATCCTTAATGCTTATAATTTTCATACAAATCCTCCAATGTATGTTACTTTACTTTGTTTTTTCGCGCGCACACGCGCACCATAATATATTAACAAAAATAGTTTTCGTTGTCAAATTATTCTATCTTCACCGGATTGAACAGGATGTAATCTGCAGACACGAGGTAAAAATCCACATTTTTGTAGGTCAGTTTCGGGGCAGATGTATAATTGCCGTGTATGTGTCCGTAGTACACTCTCTTTATTTCGTTGTCCGCGAAAACATCTATGAGTTCATCGCAGATGTAATCCTTGAAATATGCGGGAAAATGCAAAAATCCTATTATTTCCTTGTTCTCTCCCGTTTCGTTTTGAACTCTGTCTCTTATTTCTTTTGCACAGTCAACACTCATTTTAAGTCTCACGACTTCCCTTGATACTATTTTAGAGTTAGTCGTGTTGTCCGCCAAGTTGTCTTTTTCATCAGTGTACCATCCCCTGGTTCCGCAGATGATAAATTGTTCAACTTCAACAGCATTGTTGTGCATAAACGTCAATGTTTTGTAATCGTTCTGCTTGATGAACTTTTCCATTTTGGCATTTGTCTGCCAATAATAGTCGTGATTTCCTTTGAAAAAAATCTTTCTTCCCGGAAGTGCTTCAATGAAATCAAAATCTGCTTTGGCTTCATCCAAAGTCATTCCCCAGGATACGTCTCCGGGTACTATGACAGTGTCAGATTCTTTGATTTTGTTTTTCCAGTTCTGCTCTATAAGTTTGTCATGATCACGCCATCTGGGCCCGAATATTTCCATGGGCTTTGATGTTGAAAATGATAGGTGCAAATCGCCTATTACGTATACTGCCATGTATCCCCTTTCTACTGATTTTCCAAAAATTTGAGGAATGACAGTCTGTGTTCCGGACATGGTCCGAGTTTTCTGACTGCATCCATGTGTTCTTTGGTCGGATAACCTTTGTGTTTTTTAAATCCGTATTCCGGATATTTTTCATCAAGTTCCAGACACTGCCTGTCTCTTGTAACTTTGGCAATTATTGAGGCAGCAGCAATAGACGGGCTCTTGGCATCTCCGCCTATCACAGTCTTTGTCGGGATTGAAAAGCCTCTCGAACAATTGCCGTCTATCAGGGCAAAATCCGCCTTGGTGCTGAGTTTTTCTATTGCTCTTTTCATTGCGAGCATTGTCGCGTTAAGAATATTCAATTCATCTATTTCACTGGGTGTTGCCCAAGCAACAGACCATATCATATTCGATGTTATGTATTCGTATAGTTCGTCTCTCTTTTTTTCCGACAGCTTCTTTGAATCATTTATTCCTTCGACAGACACCCCTTCGGGAATTATGACAGCTCCTGCGACCACGTTTCCGGCAAGAGGTCCTCTTCCCGCTTCGTCCACACCGCATACGTTAACATACCCTTTTGAGTGTTGTTCGATTTCAAAATCAAAAGTCAAAACCTTAAGGTCTTTCAAGTGTGATTCTCCCTATCTTTCCGTTTCTGAATTCTTCAAGAAGCATTTTTGCGGTTCTCTCGTAATCTATTTCTCCGCCTTTGACGAGAAAGCCTCTTTTTCTCCCTATAGACTCAAATATTTCGTAGTTTTCTCTGTCGGCTATTTCGTCATCTTCGAGTTTGTATCTCTCTTTTAGCAGATTCGGATACATGTCTCTAAGTCGTCCGCACAAAAGTCCGGCCATGTGTTCAATGTCGAGAATATCATCTTTGATGGCTCCGGTTATGGCAAGATTCTCCGCACCCATCTTATCTTCAAGTTTAGGCCAAAGAATTCCGGGCATATCCAGTAATTCTATTCCAATATTTGTTGTCACCCACTGCTTGACTGTAGTCACACCCGGTCTGTTTTCAACTTTTGCCTTCTTGCCTGCAGCGAGCTTATTTATCAGCGAACTTTTACCGACATTCGGAATTCCCACAATCATGGCTTTAATGCTTCTGCCTTCCATGCCCTTTTCGGTCCATCTGTCAAGTTTTTCGGAACAGATGTTTCTGGCCTCTTCCATTATTTCGGCCATTCCCTCGCCAGTCTTGCAGTCGTAGAAAACTATGTGTCTTCCCGCTTCTCTGTATGAGTCTTTCCAGAGTTTTGTCACATTTGGATCTGCAAGAGAGCACTTGCTTGCAACCGTGAGTTTGGGTTTCTGAGATGTTATTTTTTCAATTTCCGGGTTCTTTGAAGAGTCGGGGATTCTTGCATCAATTATTTCTATGGCAAGATCAACTTTTTTCAGATTTTCCTGAATGATTCTTCTGGTTTTGGCCATATGCCCCGGAAACCAGTTTATGTTTTTGTTTCCATCCATACAGGTGATTCCTTACTTTGTGAAACGAATCTTTGGTTGAGCCAATGTCTGTTGAGCAGGAATGCTCAACAGACTCAAACTCAGATTTTTAATCGATTATGCCCAGGGGTTACTGGATTTTGGCTCTCTGATGCCAACGAGAAGACTCTGCTGATTCAAGAACCACTGATTTGTTGACTCCTTCTTGCGAAGTGTAATCGGTCTCGGGCTGTCTGCACCGCCGCTTGCTATATAAAGCGTAGCGTATCCCTCGTTCTGATAAGAATAGGAATTGGCAGTGATGCGTACTGTGAATGGCTCGCTCGGAGTGTAATTGTTGTCCGGTGTAGCTCCAGCAAAATATGAGAAAGGAACATAGAATTTTCCATCCATGAATCTATCTTTCAAGAAGGACAAATCCTGTGGTGACATCGGGCCGCCGGGACCTCTCAAGAAGTTGAGCATTTCTGTTCCGATTGATGCATCAGCAGCATATGCGCACAGAGCACACAATGTCAAAGCAGCAGCTTTAAATGGTGTGTCAAGTGTTGCTTCCGGCAATGCTTTCATTTCTTCCAAACTTTCAGGAAGCCTTGTGAACACAAAAGTAGCTTCGCTGTTGTTTGTTGACTGAGTTGCTTGTTTCAGTTTGTCAAATAATCCCATGATTACCTCCAGAATATTGTTTTTGTATTTTGTTTTTTTGTTTTTCGTTATCTGTTTTTAAGCCTGCTGAACATGGTCTTTTCGACCAGGATTGAATCGTCTTTTTTGTGGAACAGGAACGTCACAAGGAAGTTTACAAGGCTGTACACAACAAAAGAAATCAGGAACAATGCACCAAGAATAAGTATGGATCTCCAGTCAAGCGAACTTAAATAGAAGAATTCTTTCATGAAGATTGTGCAGGCAAAGAACCCTCCGATCATGGTCACAAGCAATGCTATTCTTATCTTTGTAAGTGGCAGACATATTTTTATCATGTAGAGGAACACTGTGACAGCCGTCATAATCACGGCCATTGTGCTGACCACCGATGCATCCAAATCAAAAATGTGTGATGCAATGGTTGCAAGTATAACATTCATCAAAACGGTTATAGACACGGGGATTGACCTTGATGCAATCCTTGTCAAGAACTTTCCTTTTACAAGCTCGTTATTGGGTTCCAGTGCAAGAACGAATGTCGGCACTCCGATTGTAAAGAATGTGATAAGGCTTGTCTGAATCGGAATGAAGAAATATTTTTGCAAAGTGACGACGCTGAACAGTGTCAGGAGGAGTGTATAAACAGTTTTGCTCAGCAACAGCGATGCGCTTCTCTCAATGTTGTTAATTATCTGTCTTCCCTCTTTCACTATATTCGGGATCGAGTTGAAATCATCCTCGAGGAGAATGAACTGTGAAACATTTCTGGCAGCATCTGCGCCTGATTTGATGGATATTGCACAATCGCTTTCTTTAAGCGCAAGAACATCGTTGACACCATCGCCCGTCATCGCCACTGTTCTGCCCATGTCTTTCAGTGTCTTGACAATGAGTTTTTTCTGAGCCGGTTTAACTCTTCCAAACACATTGTATTGCGATATGGCAGATATCAGTTCTTCATCTGAGAGATTGCTGACATCTATTCCGTTAAGATCTTTCAAATCGAGTTGTTCGGCCGTATTCAGAACAGTTTCAGTCTTGTCGCCCGAAATAATGACGACATCGACATTGTTCTTCTTGAAGAATTCAAGTGTGGATTTTGCGGATTTTCTCACTACATCCTTGATCAGAACATACCCGATTTTTTCAAGAGACGAAATGTCAGATAATTCACCATTTTTCTTTCTGGCAAATGCGACAACTCTGTATTTTTTAAAGCATTCTTCAGCTTCACTTGTGTCATCAAACAAAATGTCAGGCGCACCGAAATAGTAGGTGTAGTCAGAATACTTTATGGCCGAATACTTTCTTGATGAAGAAAACGGCATTTTTTCAATAGTATCTTTGGAATTTGACTCTTCAGTCACAAAATGGTCTTTTAAAGCCTGCATTGTTGCGTTATTGTCATCAGAACATATGACAAAATCCGACAACAAGCCGACCGGGTCTTCAACACAGCAACTTCCTGATGTGACAAAGTCCACATATTCCATTCTTCCTTCGGTCAATGTACCTGTCTTGTCAAGGCATATTGTGTTGACCCTCGCAAGTGTCTCTATTGAATACAGCTGCTGAACAAGCACTTTTACCCTGTACAACTTGATTATTCCGACTGCCATCACGGATGAAGTGAGCAGAATGAGTCCTTCAGGAATCATGCCAATTATTGACGCAATTGTTCTAAACATGCTCTCTGACAAGTCACCGCTTATGTTGAATTCTTTAAAGAAAGATATTGCACCGAGCGGAATTATGAGGATAGTAAGCACTTTAAGAATCTTTATGAATGAACCCAGAATCATGAAGTTCATTTTCTTTTTCTGCTTTGCCTCAGCACTTATCTTTGACGAATAATTGTCTTTTCCGACATGAGTGACGCGACAATACGCACTGCCGCTCACAACAAATGCACCTGAAAGAAGCTGATCTCCTCTCTGCTTTATGACGGGGTCGCTCTCGCCTGTTATCAGGGCCTCGTTTACTTCAAGACTGCCTTCAAGCACTTCTGCATCCGCAATAATCTGCCTTCCTGCAGTGAGTTTAATGATGTCATCTATTACTATGTCTTCTGCACTTATTTCGTTCTCTTCACCATCTCTCACGACAACGCATTTGCTCTCGGATATTATGGAGAGCCTGTCAATGATTCTCTTTGATGCCAGTTCTTCTGCAATGCTGATGATGGTGTTTCCTATTGCAATAAGAACAAATGTGCAGTTTTTCAGGCCTTTTAAAATATCTCCGGCGACAATTCCGGCCACTATGACGCCTATTCCGAGAACAAGGTTAAGTATGTTGAAGTACGTGAAAAAGTTGTCCGCAATAATTCTGCCAACAGATTTGGTCTTGTTGGATTTATCCCTGTTTACTTGACCTTCGTCTATTCTCTTTTTCACTTCAACACTGCTCAAGCCGTCCATTAATCAGTTTCCTTTTTTTGCGTTTCTCACGAAAGATATTACTTTGTTTCTGTCCTTGATTCCTTTTTCATTTTTGCATCCGCTGTTGACATCGACCCCGGCAGGTCTGCATGTCATTATGGCCTCGGCAACATTGTCAGGAGTAAGCCCTCCTGCAATTATTACAGGCTTTTTGATTGTCATTATGACCTTTCTGTCAATGTTCCAGTCATGAGTTAGACCTGTACCGCCCACCTGGTCTGTCTGATTGTTACAGCTGTCTGTAATAAAGCAGTCTACATACTTGACAGACTCAACATCCGTCAACATCTCGCCTTCAGGTGTTATCTGTATAAGCCTGATCAGTTTCATTTTTGGTAGTGCATGGACTATTTTTTCAACTTCGTTTTCATCAATGTCCGAATGCAGCTGGAGTATTGAGTTACCGACTGTTCTGCATATGTTTATGATGCTCTTGGCATCTTTTAAATGTGTTACAACTGCAACTTCAATCTTGTCTTTACAATATTGGGCTATTTTTGATGCGGTTACAGGATCCACAAAATCTTCGCTTGCATGAACCTGACCCACAAGTATTCCCGCAACATCCGCACCTGCCTCGATACACATCTTGGCATCGTGAATGCTCTTGTTTGCACAAATCTTAACTATCATTAGAAAACTCTTTCGTGTGTGTATTTAGTTATTGTAAACTGAACCGAACACTGATATTGGGAACAATCTCAAAAGTGCTTTTCCGAGTATTTCGTCTTTTCGTATAAATGATACTCTGGAATCCCTGCTGTCAGTGGAGTTGTTTCTGTTATCTCCCATAACAAAAACATATCCTTCCGGGACAACCACGGTGTTTCCCTTGATACTTAGTCTTTTCATCGATTCCTGTTTTATGTAGTTGACATAATCTTCGTCCAGTTCAACTCCGTCAACTTTTACCTTCCAGTTCTCAAAATCAAACTCAATTGTCTGACCTTCGGTTGCTATAACCCTCTTGACGAGCGGATAGTCGAATAATCTTGTCTCAACATTGCTCTGCTGGAATACAATAATGTCACCAGTCTTAGGTTCATAGAAAAGGTTGCTCAGAAGGAGTATCTCTCCGTTTTTCAAAGTCGGGTACATGGACCTGCCGTTTACACTTGCAAGTCTGAAAACGAATGAAACGAGAATAAACACAACAACAACCGACATGGTTATTATCTCGACCATGTCAAAAATGTTCTTTCTCTTCTCTTTTTCTTTCTTTTCTGCGGCCTGTTCGTCTGATTCGATCACTTCTTCTGAAACCGACTCTTCATTGAATTCTTGATCAGTGTCTTCAGTTTTTGTGTTGACTTCTTCTGAGTCAGCTTCTGTTTCAACCGGTTCTTCCGGAAGGTTGTCTTCCTGCACCTCTTCCGCAGTTATCTTTTCTTCGTCCATGTTCAACGCCTTTTCTAATTACTTTATTCTTGAAGCTTCGTTGCTTATTGCCAACGAAACCGCATATATTCCTATCATTGCAGCTGCCAGCAGCAATAATCTGTACAGCCACTGAAGTCCAAATGCATCGGATATCTCACCAAACGGGATCATCATGGTTGTCGCAACTGAGCCGATAGCATAGATAATCTGGAAAACAAGAACTGCAACAGATTTGTTATTCAGTTCTTTTATTCTTGCCTTGTCCATTTCATCTCTGTATGATGAATCGTTTTCCGCCTTGCCCACACTTTGGATTATGAGAGTCTTTCTGTAGGTGTGATGTCGTTTTGAAATCATTATCATGAATACACATGAAACTACTGTTAAAACCACAATAACCGAATAAACAATCCAGAATTTTGTCGTATCGGACATCTTCGGATTGTACGGACTGGAAACAAATTCATATGTTATTGAATAGAACAGCATCACCGCATATCTCGCAAATGAGAATACTCCGAAACAAATGAGAGACGTCTTGAACTTCTTAATGTTCTCTGCATAAGGCAAAATGGATTTTGCAGCAAGATACATAAACAGCGAAAACACAAATCCAGGAACAAAATAGTATCCGTCAATCGGAAAACTCAATGTGAATGCATATGCAATCAGCGAATACAGGGTAAACTTTGTTATGCCTCTTCTGAACCACAGGTCTTTATCGTTTGCGACTTCGTTCTGGTATCTCTCGTAGAAATAGTCCATCAAAACCCTGTCTTTGAAAAATGCTTTCATGTACTTTCTGACCGACACAAACCATATAACACCGAATATGAGGGTTACAACACCGGCCAGAATTATAAAGAACAAATCCAGGGCGCTGCCAGAGTTAAGTTCATCTTCCTGTCCGAGCGCAGACAGCCACGGAGCAAATGCACATATTCCTCTCACCACAAGGAATACGGATGTGGTTATTGTTAGGTTACTTGTTGAACCTTTTTCATCAACCTTGCCGTCTTTGCGTATATTGCCGTAATCCATTGCGTTAAACAGATTCTTGAAGGCAGGTATGAGGAGTATGCAGTACAGAATGTGTGCAGCAAGCATTATTGTCAGAGTTGTCGTTTTGTCCATTCCGCCCGAAAAAACTCCGAGTCCCATAGCAAAGAACATTGCGACACTGACCCAGAGTGCTGCAAGATAATTCTTTTTTGAATCGTGCAGTCTCTCATCAAGATCAGATAACTTAACGATGGATTTGTATACCAGAATCATCCCTATGAAATCGGGCAGAACATCTATAACCCCGTAGTACGGATTTATGAGGAATATCAAGCCGATCAACAGATTGGACAATCCCAGATCTCTTCCGCTTTTCTTACTTCTTTTTTCTACGTCCGCCATTGTTATACTTGTTTTTTCCCTTCTCATAAATTTCAACAGGGTTTGGTATTCTGGACTTTCTCTTTCTCGTCATGTCTTCGTCTCCTTCAAGACAAATTGTCATGTAGAAAGAGAAAACAAGCAGCAACAGGAACAGGTCGAATATGAGTTCGACAATAAGAGAAGCCAGTTGTATGTTGTTTGCCAAAGTGGCACTGAGCAATTTGTTTTCAATCGCGTACACATATGCTAGCCTTGCAGCAAGGAATATGAACGGGGATATCCATGTCCCTATTTTTGCCCTGAGCGCCAGCATTCCGCAGTCTGTCTGCTCAGCTATTCCCTTCAGTGAAAGGAAGAGCGATATAAAGAACGCAAACACAAATATGGAATAACCTACAGTTACATAATTGAGCAGATGCTCAACCACTATTATCTTGAAAAACTCCGCCATCTGAAGCAGCAGGTATATAAAAGATACCCCTATTCCTACCATGCAGATCTTTTTGGACACCTTGAAATGGTCGCAGTACTTGTCTGCAACTGAGATTCCCTTAAAGAATATGAGGAAGCCTATTACGTCCGGGAGAAGATCAACACCGGCATAGCGTGCCGTTGCAAAGAACAGGCACCCGATGGCCATTATTCCAAATCCCATATCTGTGTCAGAATCCGACAGATTCTGTCCTTTCGCTTTTAATCCGTGATTACAATCAGTTCGTATTCTTTTGAACCGACTCCGAGTTTTTCAGCGGCATCTATAGTGTGTGTGCCGTTTCTTGATTCAACTCTCTTCATGAAATGATCTCTGCCTGGATCATTTGATGCTTTTATCAAATCAATGCATGCCTGGTCTATTGCAACAGGGTCTGTGCTTGACAGTATCCCTATATCCTGCATACATGGATTTTCAGCAACTGCACAACAGTCGCAGTCAACACTCAGATTACACATGATGTTGACATACGCAATATTGCCTTTGAAATAGTCAACAACTGCTGAAGCAGCATCTGCCATACTCTCGAGAAAATGGTCCTGAGGAGGCAATTTCAACCATAATGTGTGCTGATTCTTACATTTTCCTGCCGAATGAATCCACGCTTTTCCGGCTGAAGATGCACAGCCTATCGACAATTGTTTCAGTGCCCCGCCATAGCCACCCATCGGATGTCCTTTAAAATGTGACAGCACGAGCATTGAATCGTACTTTTCTATGTTTTTCCCGAGCAAATCTTCTTTCAAGTGGTATCCATTTCTGACAGGAACCGAAATATCCGGTCCCTCTGCATCGAGCAGATCAAAATCGAAGATGTCGCTCCATCCGTGCTTTTTAATTGTAACCAGATGTTTTTTTGTCGTGTTTCTTTCTCCGCCGTATGCGGTGTTGCACTCAACGACAGTACCTTTTACATATTCCACCATAGGTTTCATGAATTCCGGGCGCAGATAGTTCTGGTTTCCTTCTTCACCCGAATGCACTTTAACTGCAACTTTTCCTTTGAGTTCTACTCCAAGGGCTTTGTATAACTTGACAACATTTTCAGGAGTAGCTTGCTTTGTAAAATATACTTTGGATTTTTCCATTCACCAGTTTTTCCTTTTTCGATGTATTTACCTGCCGCAGCAGTTTTTGTATTTCTTCCCGCTTCCGCATGGACACGGGTCATTTCTTCCAACTTTGTCTCCGACTTTTCTCACAAACGGAGTCTTCTTTGCGTCTTTTCCTCCGACGTTCCTGACACCTTCAACCTGTTTCTGTGCAACTTCGGCACGCTTTACTTCGTCTGCCGGTCTTGCAAACAATACAAATCTGGTCGTGTCTTCTCTGATTTTTTCAATCATCTCATCGAACATTTCACTTCCGTGAATTCTGTATTCAACAAGTGGATTTCTCTGAGCATATGAAGAAAGACCTATTCCGTCTCTCAGATCGTCCATGGCATCGAGGTGCTGCATCCAGGCCATATCAACGGATCGGAGCAAAGCAACTCTTGACAATTCAGCAAAGTTCTCTGCAAACTTTTCTTTCTGAGCTGAGAATATTGTTTCAACTCTCTTCTGAAGTTTATCTTCAAGATCCTTCGGCTTAACCTTTTCGTCGATAACATCTTCACGCGACAAAATCCAGAACAATCTCGCCTTGACTTCTTCAGGCAACAGCTTTCCGTCTTCTTCACAGAGCTGCATTGCGTTCGGAACTGCAGACAGAACCATTTCATCAATTGTTCCGCTGATATCTCCGCCGTCGAGAACCTCTCTTCTCTGTTTGTAGATGATTTCTCTCTGCTGGTTCATCACATCGTCGTAGTCGAGGACATTCTTACGTCTAGCAAAGTTCTCGCCTTCGAGTCTCTTCTGTGCGTTTTCAATTGTGTTTGTTACAAGTTTTGCCTCTATTGGTTCATCGTCGGGAAGTCCGAGCCTGTCGACCATTCCCATGACCCTTTCAGAGCCAAACAGTCTCATAAGGTCATCTTCAAGAGAGAGGAAGAATCTGCTCTCGCCTGGGTCTCCCTGACGTCCTGAACGTCCTCTCAACTGGTTATCTATTCGTCTGCTCTCATGTCTCTCAGTACCAAGTATGAAAAGACCTCCAGCCTCTTTGACTTTTTCTGCTTCGGGTGCGAGTTCTTTCTTAAAAGCATCGAGTCTTTCATTGAATATCTTTCTGGCTTCTACAATATCTTCCGGAATGTCAAGTGAAGGACCTGTTGCGACAAGAATCTGTTCTTCGTTGTATCCGTTTTTTCTGAGTTCGTTCTTTGCCAGAAATTCCGGGTTTCCGCCCAGCATGATATCCGTACCACGTCCTGCCATGTTGGTTGAAATTGTAACAGCACCGAATTTTCCTGCCTGAGCAATTATCTCGGCTTCTTTTTCGTGATATTTTGCATTCAGAACGTTGTGCTTGATGCCTTCTTTTTTGAGCATTGAAGAAAGCAGTTCGGATTTTTCAACAGAAATTGTACCGACAAGCACTGGCTGTCCTTTGGCGTTACACTCTTTTATCTGATTGATGATAGCGTTGTATTTGCCCTTGACGTTCTTGTAGACGAGATCGTTTCTGTCGTTTCTAATCATGGGTTTGTTTGTAGGAACCTCAACAACATCAAGGCCGTATATCTCTCTGAATTCGTCAGCTTCGGTTAGAGCCGTTCCTGTCATACCGGAGAGTTTATGATACATTCTGAACAGATTCTGGAACGTAATCGTTGCCAGAGTCTGGTTTTCGTTCTGAACTTCGACTTTTTCTTTCGCTTCAATTGCCTGATGCAGTCCGTTTGAGAATCTTCTGCCCGGCATTATACGTCCCGTGAATGAGTCAACTATGAGGACTTTGTTTGCGGCAACGACATAGTCGACGTCTCTTTTCATTATTCCGTGTGCCTGAAGTGCCTCATTGACATAGTGTGCAAGTGAGTTGTTTTCAGGATCAGAGAAATTTTCAACGTTGAAGAATCTTTCAGCCTTTGCAATACCGCGCTGTGTCAGAGTTGCATTTCTGCCCTTTTCATCGACTATGTAGTCTTCAGTTACATCTTCATTTGTGGATTTGGTATCCATTTCCTTTACAACTTTCGCTCTGAGGCTTCTTACGAATGCATCAGCTCTTGAGTACATGTTGTCGGATTTTGCTCCGGGACCTGAAATGATGAGAGGTGTACGCGCTTCATCAATGAGGATTGAGTCTACTTCGTCCACGATTGCATAGTTCTGCTCTCTCTGACAAATACCGTCTTTGAAAACAGCCATGTTGTCTCTCAGGTAGTCGAAGCCAATCTCGTTGTTTGTTCCGTAAGTGATATCGCAGGCATATGCCTTTTTCTTCTCTTCAAGTTTCTGTCCGTTGAGGATAAGACCTGTTGTCATGCCCAGGAATGAATAAATTCTCCCCATCTCTTCGCTGTCACGCTTAGCAAGGTAATCGTTGACAGTTACTATATGAACTCCTTTTCCCGTCAAAGCATTCAGATAAGCAGGCATCGTAGCCACAAGGGTTTTACCTTCACCTGTCTTCATTTCAGCTATTCTTCCCTGGTGAAGAATGACACCGCCTATGAGCTGAACATGGAACGGTCTCTTACCGAGCACCCTTGTTGCGGCTTCTCTTACTGCAGCAAATGCCTCCGGAAGGATATCTTCAAGAGTCTTGCCTGATGCAAGCTGCTCTTTGAACTTCGGAGTAACGCTTCTCAGATCTTCATCACTCATTGCAGAATACTTGCCGGCAAGAGCCTCAATTTTGTCCACAACGGGCTTGATTTTCTTAATCTGATTTTCGCTGTATGTTCCGAAAACTTTTTCTAGTAAACTCATGTATAAAAACGTGCCGATGGCACAACTCCTTTCGCTGTAGCGCAGCATTGTCTGCTGCAAGAAATAATTATACTTGAAAACTTAATTTATTACAAGATAGAATTGCTTTTTGCACACAAGAAAACGGCGCCCTTCCAGGCGCCGCAGGTTCTAACGTATTTGTTTGTCTTTTATAAGCAAGCACAGTCTGTTCAGCGCAGGTGCGAAAATCAGGTTGACCGCAAATTCCGCGATGAAATTCAAGCCAGCACATCCAATCACAAGGAAGTATAAAAGTGTTGTTCCCTCAGCCACAAAATGACTTGTAAGCGTGGGTCCGACCAATGTCAGTCCTCCGAGAATGAACAATCCCGTGTTGATTATGGGGACAAGCGCTGCTGCAACAAATGATGCAACAAGACTGTTGAATTTTGAAATCAGTTTGAATACAAGTCCTGCCACAACTCCGGCAACAGTTGATTTTGCTATACAAATGATAACCGTACCGACCGGATTTTCATTCAAAAGAATGTTTGTAAATGCATCTGTACCGGTAATACCGCCGATTAAAACTATTATGCCGAACACAAGTCCCAGAAAACCTCCGTAGATTGGTCCGAAAAGCATTGCTCCAAGTGCAATCGGAATCAACACCAGACTGATGCTCGTGGGTCCGATGTGAATGAAGTTTCCTATCAGCTGCAAAACAATCAGTATGGCCAAAAGCACTGCCATACCGACTAACTTGCCGATTTTTTCTCTGTTTGTTTTTTCCATTTAATTGTCTCCTTAAGACAGAACACGCTCTGTCTTACACTTTCTCTATATCTATCATCTTCGCTTCAATGTCATGGCCTATGAATATGTTTGCAACATTTGCAAATTTAATAGGCTGGTCTGAAACGAAATATTCAACTTTGTTATCTTTTTTGCCTGACAGCAATCCTTCTCTTTCAAGCGTCTCTTTGAGTTTAACCGCCGCCTCGTATGACGGGTTTATAAGCTTAACATCCGGAAGAACTTTGGATATGACAGGTGCGAGTATCGGGAAATGTGTACATCCAAGAATTAGTGTGTCTACACCTGCATTTTTCAAAAATCCGAGATATCTTTCACACACTTCATATGCTACCTGATCGTCTTCTTTGTAAAAGCCGCATTCAACCAGTGACACAAACAATGGACACGCTACCCCTATGTACCTGCTCAAACCGGATTTACTTAGTTTTCTTTCGAATATACCTGAGCCGATTGTGGCCTCTGTTCCGGCAACTGCTATGATTCCGGTCTTTGTCTCTTTCATTGCCTTTGAAGCAGCATCATCTACAACTCCGTATAACGGAATTGAAAATTTCTGTTTCAATTCTTCAAGTGCAACCGCGCTTACTGTTCCGCACGCCGCAAGCACAGCCTTTACATCAAAAGACTGCAGAAATTTCACATCCTGCTCTGCGTATCTCTTTATTGTTTCGTAAGATTTGGTGCCGTACGGAACCCTTCCTGTATCTCCGAAATACACTATGTGCTCATCTGGAAGAAGTTTTTGCAGTTCCTTGACCGCGCTCAGTCCTCCGAGACCGCTGTCAAATACGCCTATTGGTCTGTTGTCCAAAATCTGCTCCTCAAAAATTTACTACGCAAATGCGGTCGATATTTCCGTAATCTTTGTATACCTCACAGGCATACCCTTTGCTGCTGCACAAATCGGTTACAGCATCTTTCTGATCGTAACCTATTTCAAGCACTAAATGCCCTCCCGGTTTAATCATCGGCGGACACACTTTCAAAAGTCTCCGATAGAATAGCACACCGTCACGTCCTCCGTCAAGAGCCCATTTGGGTTCCCTTTTAACTTCCGGAGAAAGATTGTTAATATCTTCCGTTTTGATGTACGGAGGATTGGATAATACAAGGTCATACTTCTCGCAAGAATCAAAGAAATCGCTGTCAAACAGATTCCTCTTAAGAATCCTGACTTTGTCTGTGACACCGAGTTCTTTTGCATTCAGCATGCTGAGTTTCACGGCCTCATCGGATATATCAAATAAATCTGCTGAGACATTTTTCTTTTTCGCCAGCGAAAGACCAATGCATCCGCTTCCGCAGCATACATCAGCTATGTGATCACCTTCGCGAATAAACTCCATAGCCTTTTCGCACACAGTTTCCGTATCAGGTCTCGGAATCAAGACACCCGGTCTGCACTGAAGTGTAAACCCCATAAATCCTGTCTTTCCAATAACATATGCGAGAGGTACTCTTTTGAGTCTTATGTTCAGAAGTTCCTCAGTGTCAAGCTCGACCTTTTCACTGACCGGTTCTTTGTATTTGGCCACAATCAGGCCTTTGTCCATGCCGCTCGAGTGTTCGAGGATTATGCTAGCCTCTCTCTCAGCTTCGTTTGGACAGATAGCAAAGAGCTTATCTACCAGATATTTTTTCAGTTCGAAGTATGTCATAAATTACTCAGCTTTTTCCTCTGTAACCTCGGGCTGCTTTTCTTGTGGTTGTTCCTCAGATGTTTTGTCTGCGTATTCCGGGAACTCTTCAGGCATTGCACCTTTTAGAGATTCAATTGCCACTTCAATCATCTGGTCATCAGGCTCTTTTGTAGTTATTCTCTGGAGCCACAGACCGGGAGCACTTATTGCCCTTATCAGGAAGTTGTCATGTTTTCC
>JAILLB010000030.1 GCA_024693345.1 Clostridiales bacterium | reverse complement strand
CGTCACCCTTGTCGATGACGGACATAACCACTTTGACTCCGTTTACGTTGTCTGAAGCCTGAGCGGCTACCGGTATTGCGAGTGTACCGATTACGAGTACCAATGCAGTCAATAAAACCAAAAATTTCTTCATTGAACTGTAGCCCAAAAACACATTTTTGAGCCTTGCCTCCATTCTTTGACTTGTGTATTTTATATGCGCCACATGTGCGCGCGTAGTAAATTACGACTTGTAATTTAATTATCTACCAAAAATTTTAACAAATACATTTGGTATTGTCAACGAAAAACGGACTCAAAACTACTCCAAAGTAACACCATAAGTCGCAGTTTTTTCTCCATAAATCACTGTCACGATGTTATTAATGGTGAAATCATAAGAAAACTCGACTTCTTCCGGATACAGATCAATGCAGTTCCAGTCAGAGTCTATATACATGATGTTAAACCCGGTCGGATCAAATTCGTCACCGGGCGAATACAGCCTTGTTGCAGATTTTGTCGATGTTATGTAGAGCTCGTCTCTTTCCAGTCCTGCGTACTTAATGTTGTTTGACCTGACATAATTATACATGACTGTCGCATTCACGTTTGAACAGAGAATGATGAAATCTTCGGACAGGCCTTCAAAATTTCCTTCTCCCATTTTCACATATATGCCTTTGGGGGTTCCGAAATACAGAAGTTTGAGCGTACTGCAGTTGCTTATGGCGTTGTCTTCGAGAAGTGTCGTCTTGCTGTGTAAGAACATCTTGGACAGGTTTTTGCAGTCATTTAAGGCACCCGACTTTACCCCGACCACTTCGTATTCTTCTTCACCTCTTATGACGGAAGTGGGGAGTATATATTTTCCGCCTTCAACGTTTTCAGCGAGCCGTGACAAGTATGCTTTTCCCGAATCGAATTCGTAAATGTTGCCTTCTTCATCTTCTTCTCCTGCCAAGACAACTTTGTATTCAACGAATACATCTACACTTGATGAATAATCTTCGTAATTCACTTTTACAACTCTGTCACCCGGAACCGAAAGGTCATAAGACAATCCGTAATTCGGAGCAAATCCGAGATATTCTTCGCTGTTTATGATAAGGCCAATTTCTGAATCGCGGATTTCATCGTTCAGACTGAACCTGTCTTTAGAGATAAGGAGCTGGGCAGAATTCTCTTTGAGCTTTACAAAAGGAATTCCGCTCTTGTTGCAGAAATATATGAGGATCGAAGAAGAACCCGCATAAACCGTAATCTGATCGTCTCCGTATATGACGCTGTCGTCTTTTACATTGGTGTTTGATGAGATTATGAGGGTCTTGAGGGCAGGATTATCTGAAAATGCTCCGTCACCCGCTTCTTCAAGCTTTGCTCCACATACCATTGTGGTTAAGGAATAACAGGACTTAAAGGACCTGGCCCCAATATATTTTGTTCCCTGAGGCAAAGACATTGATTCAATAGATTCACAGAAAGAAAACACCTGGCTTTCGATCTTTTCTAATGTCTCGGGAAGTTCACTTATCTTAAGTGAAGAACAGTGAGTAAATGTTCCGTCCTGAAGAATTTTCAAGTCACCGGGTAAAACAACTGAAGACAATGACACGCAGTATGCAAAAGCAAATCTCCCTATTTCTGTCCCCGAACACATCGATGCGTATACCAGAGAATTGCATTCCATGAATGCGGATTCCCCTATGACGACGGGATGGGGGATTATGACGGAAGTTATGTTTTCATTGGAGCTGAAAGCATTGTTCTTTATCTCTGTTACCGGGTAATCTGTCCCCTTGTATGTGATTGATTCAGGCAGAGAAAATGCTCCTTTGACGTTTGACCCGTCGACTAAGATTGCGTGGTCATCAATTATGTCGTATTTAGCACCTGTAGAAGAAACTTTTTTGTCATCGAGAACATCCTTGAATGTGCCTAAGACAGTAACCTGCATTTCAGTCCTGATTTTTCCGACTGAAATGACTACTGTTGCAGTTCCTTCTTCACTGAAAGAATAATCGCACTCGTATCTGTCTATTCCGACTCTGCTGCCGCTATCATCGATTGTATATACGAGAACAGATTTTCTGTCAAAAATTTCTCCGATTGCGTACTGTTTTTCGTACAGAGGTTCTATATAAAGTGATTTGACTGTTATGTTGTGTATTCGAAGAACATATGAGACAGACTGGGTCTTGTCTTCGCTGTAGACCGTAATGTTGTAGTCATGGAGTCCGAGTTCTGGAATAAAGTATTCACTGTCAAGATATTCCTCTTTTTTCTCGTCGTAGTAGATATATGCCTCTCCTTCGGAAAAGGTAATGCTCTTGAGAGGAGAAATGATGCCGCAATTGTAGAAAACGGCACTTATAACGTTGCCCGAAACTGAATATGGGGATTCAACTGTAAGAATAGGGGAAAAATCTTTGATTACAGGAGTCTGATTGCATGAACATAGGCACAACAAGGCCATAACAATGGCAATTATGAATGCAATTGTCTTTTTCATATGCTATTTCCCCCTTTCCTATTACTTGACTACATTCTACCAAATATTAACTTAGAATTAAATATATACGCGCAAAAAAAGACAACCTGCTCGGACAGATTGCCTTTGATTGTTCTACAAGACTTTAGAAAGAAAATCTTTAAGTCTCTGGTTTTTTGGATTATTGAAAAATTCGATTGGAGGTGCTTCTTCCTGTATTTTTCCGTCGGCCATAAACATTATTCTCGTGCCGACTTCTCTGGCAAAGCCCATCTCGTGTGTGACGATGACCATTGTCATGCCGTTTTCGGCAACTCTTTTGATGAGGCTCAGAACTTCGCCTATCATCTCGGGGTCAAGGGCGGACGTCGGTTCATCGAACAGCATTATTTTAGGATTCATGGCAAGGGCTCGTATTATTGCTATTCTCTGTTTCTGACC
>JAILLB010000022.1 GCA_024693345.1 Clostridiales bacterium | reverse complement strand
TTCTGTTCTGTATTCATTCATGGTGACAAAACTTGACTATTATGACGTCATGACCATGTTCTTCATAATGTCGGCAGTTATGCTTGTTTTGTCTTCTGCAGCATGCTTTTCATACAAGAAGGTTATCAACACTCCGGTTGCCGAAAAGAAAAAGGGGCTTGAGCTTTCCGCTTTCAAAAACAAGACCACAATATTCCTTGCTATCCCGAGTTTCCTCAGAGGACTTGCATCGGGAATCATAGCCCTTATTACTGTTGTAGGATTGTCCGGAGGAATACTGAATACAGAGACAGCTACATATGTGAGCATTCTGACCCAGATCACGACATTCGGCGGAAATATGCTCTATGCCGTTGTGTGCAGGAAAGTGAAGAACAGGGTGACGTTGATGTTTGCGTGTGCTCTTATCGGAATTGCACTTCCTCTGTCTGTTGTCGGAGGCGACCTTGTTACATTCCTCATAGGTTTTGCATTCACTAACTTTGCTTACGTTATAGTGAACATATCCATTCCGATTCTGGCATGCGAAATAGTGCCGTACGAGCAGATAGGCTCATTTACATGCATAAGAATGATGATGTTCACTCTGGGCTCGGTTATCTCGTCAATTGTGTATAAGCCGCTGTCAGATTCCATTGGATTTTTCTGGCTATTCATAGTTGCCGGGGTTATTCAGATACTCTGCGGAGTCCTGCATTTCATCGTCTCGAAAAAAACAAAAAGAGTAGATCAGAATACTATAGAAGAAACAAACGAAACCAAAACGGAGGAAGAATAAAATGCTTAACATCGAAACAATTGCACCGGACTTTTCTTTGCCGGATCAGAACGGAAAACTTCATTCACTGTCTCAGTACAGAGGACAGAAAGTAATACTGTACTTTTACCCGAAAGACAACACTTCCGGATGCACAAAACAGGCCTGTGGATTTGCTGAGCTGTACCCGCAGTTCAGAGAAAAAGGTGCAGTCATTCTCGGAGTCAGCCGTGACAGTGTTGCGTCTCACAAAAAGTTTGAAGAAAACTACGGACTTCCTTTCACACTCCTCTCGGATCCTGACAGGGAAGTCATAGAAAAATACGGAGTCTGGCAGGAAAAGAAAAACTACGGAAAGACAACAATGGGTATTGTACGGTCCACATATCTCATCGATGAAAACGGGGTTGTGGCAAAGGTGTTCAGCGCAGTCAAGGCTGCTGAAAATCCCGGACAAATGCTGGAGAATATATGAAGAGAGCCGCCATCAGGCGGCTCGTTTTATTATTGCTGATCTTCTTTCTGCTTTTCAGCGAATTGCTGCTTGTATTCGCGGTTGATTTTTATCTTCCTGACAATGAATCTTCCCAGTGCAAATGCTCCCATCACAAGAGCATAGATTATTGAGAAACCGATTGCTCCGAACAGAACCTGTTTTGCTGTAGTGGATATTCCTGTCCAGACCTCCATCACGAGAATGAAATCTGCTGTTGCCACGACATAGTTGATTGCGATGGCCAGAGCCTTCGGAATCGCCTTTATTTTCAGCACCAGTGAATCAATTCCGATAATAACCGAGAAAATGAGAATGAATGTGAAATATGAGTTGTTGAACAGGAGCTTGTCTGAATCTGAACTCGCCTTGAAAAGGTTAATGAAACTGTAGAGCAGAAGGCATGTGAAAGTGAAGACACAGCCTGCTCTCATCACTGCTGTTTTTATGTATTCGTAAACTGTTTTTGCCTTATCCATTAATGTCTCTCCTCTCCGAAAACAACGTCCCGGATATTCATCATATCTTTGAGCATGAGTTCGTTTTTTCTCGGGTCTCTCAGTATTGCAGACGGGTGAAGTACGGCACATATTTTGTACTTTTCTTTTTCGAACCAAACGCCGTGTTCACTCATTATGCGGAAGTCTTCTTTTATGAGCCTCATTGCGGCAATTCTGCCGAGGCAAACGATGTATTTTGGCTTTATGGCTTCAATCTGTTCATCAAGATATCTGGTGCACAGATCTTCTTCTTCAGGCTTTGGATCCCTGTTCTGGGGTGGTCTGCATTTTAGAATATTTGCAATGTACACTTCGTTTCTGTCTATTCCGACTGCCAGAAGGAATTTGTCAAAGAGTTTTCCGGCTCTGCCTACAAACGGTATTCCTGTTAGATCTTCGCTCTCACCGGGAGCCTCTCCGACGAACATGAGTTCGGCATTCGGATTGCCCACTCCGAACACAATATTTGTTCTTGTCTGACCGAGTGGACAGAGCATGCATTCAGAGCATTCAGACTTGATCTGTTCCAGTTGTTTTGCCATGTTGTCCTCCGTGAACTACTCGGCTAATGAATAACCGAGCATCCAGAGCCCGGCAAAGCCGGGATGGAGGTGGGTCCATGCCACCACTACTGCTGCCATAGGCTACGCAGCTACTTTGATTATTGTTGTGTTAGATAAACCTTTTTGATTGAGAGTTCTTATGATTCCTTCTTGTTGGAAATACAAACGCATAATGTTATACGCACCTACACTGTCGGCATTCCACACTGCATGTCCATCCTGGTATAAGCCCCTG
>JAILLB010000005.1 GCA_024693345.1 Clostridiales bacterium | reverse complement strand
TCACATTCTGCAGATACTGAGGGATGAGAAAAAAGCCGGAATATCCGGAGGTCTATACCACGAACTGCAGGTCCGTATGACATACAACTCAAATCACATCGAAGGATCAAAATTGTCTGAAGACCAGACACGCATGATTTTCGAGACAAAGACTATTGGCGCATGTGATGGTGTTTCAGTAGACGACATCATCGAAACGAGCAACCATTTCAGATGTATTGACTATGCAATAGATGTTGCATTGGAGCCTCTGAGTGAAGATATAGTCAAACATTTCCATCTTTTGTTGAAACGGGGAACAAGTGATTCAGACCTTGATTGGTTCAATGTCGGCGGATATAAGCTCAGAGCCAATGTTGTTGGAGGAAAAGAAACCTGCAAACCAAGTGAAGTTCCAGGCATGATGAAAAAGCTGATAGCAGATTATCTTGCTAAGCCTACAATTACAATCGAAGATATAGTTGCATTCCATGCAGACTTTGAAAGTATCCACCCATTCCAGGATGGAAACGGCAGAGTCGGAAGACTCATTGCTCTCAAAGAGTGTCTTAGATGGAATATAACTCCATTCATCATAGAGGATGCTAAGAAATATTTCTATTACCGCGGATTAAGTAACTGGAAGCAGGATACGATGTGGCTAATCGACACATGTCTGGATGGACAAGACACGTTCAAGTTCTTGCTCAAAATGCTGGATATCCCGATTTGATGCACTTTTTGATTAATTCATATTCCGATTTGATGCACTTTTTGGTCAAATCATATTCCGATTTGATGCATATTTTTGTTAAATCATGTTCCGATTTGATGCAATTGTGTTGACGTATCTAGTGTTTCTGTGGTATAATATGCACATGAGAGAAGGTGTTTGAAATGCTAAAAAGAAAAGTGTATTCGGAATTATTGGAATGGAAAAAGAGAAGACAGGATAACAAAAAAGAATCTATCATAATTAAGGGTGCCAGACAGGTTGGAAAAACATCTGTTGTTGAAGAATTTGGCGAAAATGAATATGAATCATTCATAGAAATAGATTTTATTAAAAGGCCTGATCTAAAAAACGTGTTCATAGGTAGCAAAGAACCAAGCGACATATTTTCAAAAATATCATTATACATGCCGAACGCTAAAATTGTTCCGGGCAATACACTAATTTTTCTTGATGAAATTCAAAGGTGTGGAGACGCAAGAACTGCCATTAAATATCTGGCAAAAGATTTCACATGTGACGTAATTTCTTCAGGATCTCTTTTGAGTCTTGAATATGGAGAAGATGCCGATGAGGGAGTTGAGGCGCCTGAATCAATAGCTGTTGGTTTTGAGTATGAAATCAACATGTATTCACTTGATTTTGAAGAATACTTATGGGCAAAAGGCTACGATGACGAACAGATTAAATATTTCGAAAAAATGTTTAATGATGGTGAAAAGATACCTGTTGAAATAAACGAAAAAATGGAAAGTTTATTCAGAGAATACATGGTCGTAGGTGGTATGCCTGAAGTTGTGGCTTCATTCATACCTCAGGGTGATTTTAATGAAGCATTCAGAGTACAAAGAAAAATAATATCAGAATACCAAAATGACATTTCAGCACATGCAAAGGGCGAACAAAAACTTAAAGTCCGTGCTTGTTATGATTCGGTTCCAAAACAACTGGCGAGAGAAATGAAGAGATTTCAATATTCATTTGTCGAAAAGAAACAAACAAGTAGAAAATATGGCGGAAGTGTTAAATGGTTGAAAGACTCTAATCTTGTTAATGTTTGCAACAATGTAAGGGAGCCGTTTATTCCTCTAATCGCTAACGAAATTGAAGAACAATTTAAAATGTATATTAATGATACAGGTCTCCTGACACAAATGTATGGAAGAGAAACCAAAATAGCAATTATTAACAATACTATAAAAGGAAACGCAAAAGGTGCGGTATATGAGAATATCATATCCGAGTTATTAATCAAAAATGGATACAATCTTCATTACTACAAACCAAATGATGATCAAGAACTAGAATTCATAATCGAAAAAAATAGCGAAGTGGTACCTATTGAAGTTAAAGCAGGTAATACAAAATCCATTTCACTCAACAAATTCATGAAAGATTTTTCTCCGACTGTTGGGTACAAATTGATTTCAGGAAATCAGGGTATCAGTGACAAAGTGAAAACAATACCACACTATATGGTTATGTTTATATAGAAAACGGGCTCGGCGTTTCGCCGGGCCCATCTGATCAAGTTAATATTTTACACTGAAAAGCATCTCGCCGTATGTTGGAAGAGGCCAGTATTCAGCACCTGTTGTTGTTTCAAGGGTATCAACTTCAGTTCTGAGCTTTCTCATTGCCGGTATTACTTTGTCTTTGTAATACATGGCGAGTTCAAGAGATTCACCCTTTGCAGCCTTGAGAATCTTCTCAAGGTTTTTCATTGCTGAATATGCTTTGTCTGCTGTCTTGCTTTCAAATTCGAGAGTTTCTTCTTCGAATTTGCAATTCAGTTTTTCAGAAACATCCTTTTTGCTTGAAATTGCAGAAGCCAGATCTTCTTCAAATGATGAAACGGCAGGAAGTATTTGTTTCTTTGTCATTTCAATCATAGTTTCAGCTTCGATGTTGATTGTCTTGATATAGTTTTCAAGAGCTATCTCATATCTTGACTTCATCTCTGTGAGTGAGAATACACCATGAGAAGAGAAGAGTTCAACATTCTTCTTGTCGAGGTACTTTGAATAAGCATCCGGAGTTGTCTTGAGATTGAGAAGCCCTCTTTCTTTTGCTTCCTTTTCCCATGCCTCGTCATAACCGTTTCCGTTGAATATGATTCTCTCATGTTCTTTTATTGTCTTGCGGATAAGGTTGTGGAGTTCTTTTTCAAAGTTGTCTGTGTTTTCAAGAACATCTGCAAATTGTCTGAGTTCCTCGGCAACTATTGTG
>JAILLB010000100.1 GCA_024693345.1 Clostridiales bacterium | reverse complement strand
CGAGGACCGAAGTCCTTTTGTCCGTACGACTTGAATGTGTTAAGCACGCCGCCAGCGTTCATCCTGAGCCAGGATCAAACTCTCTAATTATTGTATATATTCGAGGCCTCAGCCTCGCATACATCTATTAAAGGTTTTTTTGGCTCTTTGTTACTTAAAGTTTCAAAGATAATTAACGAGATTCTTTGTATAAATCTTTCTTTGTTATTGTTCAATTTTCAAGGATCGACTTGCACGCTCTCAGAGCGGTGCGAGCGTAATTCTATCACGCACATAAAACATTGTCAAGCACTTTTTTTGCATTTTTGAAAATTTTTTTTATTTTTTCAAAAAATGCCCCAAAATGGTGCTTTTACGCATCAAAACTTAATACCTTTTCGACATTTCTGTCATCTTTGCATATATTTTTAAATAATTCATTTATATATCCGTCACGCAAAGCCTTGTCATTTTTCATTTCGACAAGAGCTTTGAAGATGGATTCGGAATCGAAATCACATATCTTGCCAAATCTGCCGTTTTCAAGTTGTCTCTCGGCAGTCTGGTACCTAGTGACAATTATGGGCTTGCAAAGACCTTTTGTTTCTTCGACTACCATACACTGACTTTCATTTCTTGAAGGCTGCAGATAAACATCCGCATTCCTTATATATACATATGGGTTCTTCAGAACGCCATGGATAACAATTCTGTTCCTGCAGGATGAACTCTTGACTCCGGACATGAAGTTTTCGTAATAGCTTCCGATTCCGCTTCCCACAATGTGCCATTCTGCATCACTGTTCTCTTCCAGAAACTTGACCATCGCAGGAAGAGCCACATCATATCCTTTATCGTAATTAATCCTTCCGACAGTAACAATGTTGTATTTCGCAGGATCGAGAGGAGATGTTCCTTTTGATAGTTCTTCAACGCGTTCTCTGTCTATGAAGTTTTCAAATACAACCACTTTGTCTTTTACAGAAGGAATCGCACTTGTTACAGAATCCGCGCATTCGTCGGACACAGCCACAAATCTGTCGAGTCTGTCAATATACTTTTTATACGTTTTCGGACTTCTCGGAGGTGACGGAAAATTGAAATGCATCCACGCCAGCTTCTTTTTCGAATTTACTTTGTCTACTACATAGAAAAGTGTTCTGTCTCCCCAGTATCCTATTGCCAGGTCGTATTCCTTCTCTACTGGGGCCATTTCCTTCATCATCTTTATCCAGAGATTGTTTTTCTTATATGTTTTCTTTTCACCCTTGGCAAGTGAAATGCCGAGCAGAGTCGGAAAGAGTTTAAACATCTTGAAAGGTCGTTTCTGATAATACCTGTTGATAACAGATTTGGAGTTGTCTTTTGACAAAAGGAACAGTTCTCCGTCTTCACCCATGTCAAGAACATTGATTTCCTTTGGGATCAGGTCAAGAAAGTCCCCTTCTCTTTTTGCAAGGAGAAGATCAACCTGCCACTGACTGTAATCTATGTGCTTTGAAAAGTTTATAAACGAATTCTCAGTACCAGCAGCAGACATTGTTATGCCTACAATAAGCATCTTTTTCACAGGTATCTCCTCCTTTTCTTATGGAATAGTGTTTCTATTATACAACATGTTGGTCAAAACAACAAAGGATATTTTTTTCTTGTGTATTTTAACCATTGAAGAAAAGGATACGTGGATATATAATACAAATAGTTGCGCACGCAACCAATTTGGAGGAATATATGCCTACTTTCATGAAAAATCTGAATGTCACAGCAAGATGTGCCAATCAGTACAGAGCGGATAAGCTCGCAGACATAGGACTGAGCGGATGTCAGCACTCATACATTATTAATATATGCAGAAATCCGGGAATCTCTCAGGAACACCTTTCAAAGATGCTGTATATAAACAAGAGCAATGTGGCAAGACAGCTGTCACTTCTCGAAGAAAACGGATTCATATACAGAGAACAGAGTCCGGAGGACAAGAGAAACATGCTCGTTTACCCAACCGAGAAAGCAAAAAATGCTTTGCCGGTTGTTCTGGGTGTCTTGAAAGACTGGAGTGCATATCTCTCTGAAGGATTTACCGAAGAAGAAATATCCAAATTCACCGAAATGATGGATAAGATATCCGAAAAAGCACAGGCATATATAGAAAACAAGGAGACAAATGAAAACACTATTTAAGTATTTCAAGCCCAATGCCGCTATGATGATCATTGGTCTGATACTGAAGTTTTCAGGGGCCATAACCGATCTTCTCATTCCGTATTTTCTTGCAAAAATTCTTGACGTGGCACTCCCCGAAGTTCTTGACAAAGGACTCGAGACATATACATTTACAGATCTCTGGCCTATATGGAGATATGCTCTTATAATGATCGGATGTGCTCTTCTGAGCATTTCGTTCAACATTATCTCCAACTACTGCGCAGCAAATTCTTCGGGCAGAATCACAAAGGCATTAAGACACGATCTGTTTGCCAAAATTACATACCTGTCAGAGAAAAACACAGACAAGTTCTCTCTGCCCACGCTGATTTCCAGACTGACTTCGGATACATACAACGTAAACCGTATGCTTGCCAGAATTCAAAGAATGGGTGTCAGAGCACCGATTATTCTCATAGGCGGAATAATAATAACGCTCACAATGGACCCTGTATTGACACTGGTTCTTGTGTCAACACTTCCCTTTATATCCCTTCTCGTGTACAAGATTTCAAAAAAAGGCATCCCGATTTATTCGGAAGCTCAGAAAAAACTGGATAAAACAATAAGAGTTGCCGAAGAAAACATTACAGGCATCAGAGTCGTTAAATCTCTGTCAAAGACAGAATACGAAAAGAACAGATTCCACGAAGCAAACACCGAACTTGCCGACACCGAAAAACACGCTAGCGTGGTCATGGCTTTAACCAACCCCGCATGCTCATTCATTTTGAATCTTGGCCTTTGCTTTGTTGTTCTTGTAGGTTCCTACAGAATAAACGGAGGAATCACCGGAGCAGGAACAATAGTAGCCTTTCTTAACTACTTCACGATTATCCTGAATTCGACAATAGCAATCACCAACATATTTATAATGTACACAAAGGGTGCAGCATCTGCACAGAGAATTGAAGAAGTTCTTCTTGTAGAGGACAACATGCCCTTAATGGACATTGATCCCGTTGATTCTCCTTATCTCATTGAATTTGACGGAGTGTCATTCTCGCACGACAAAGTAAAGAACAATCTGTACAACGTGTCGTTCGGAATAAGAAAAGGTGAAACACTGGGAATAATAGGCCCGACAGGATCAGGAAAGACTACAATTGTACGACTGCTTCTGAGATTTTATGACCCAGATTCGGGTTCCATAAGAATTAACGGCCGTGACATACGCTCTATTAAGCCTGAAGAATTCAGAACAATGTTCGGAACAGTCTTTCAGAATGACTTTATTTACTCAGACACATTGCAGGAGAATATAGACTTCGGACGCGAAATAGATGAAGAATCGCGCAGAAAGGCAATATCCACTGCACAGGCTGAAGAGTTCATAAACAGCTACGACGACGGACTTGAACACATGGTCGCAATAAGAGGCGCAAACCTGTCAGGCGGTCAGAAGCAGAGAGTCTTTTTATCCAGAGCCCTGGCAGGTTCTCCGGAAATCCTCATACTCGATGACTCATCAAGTGCTCTCGACTACAAAACCGATGCAAACCTGAGAAAAGCACTCAATGAAAACTACGGTGACGTAACTTCAGTTGTAGTTGCACAGCGAGTCAGTACAATAATGAATGCAGAACATATCCTTGTCATCGACAAAGGTAATGTAATAGGCTACGGAACTCACGATGAGCTCCTTGAAAAATGTCCGTACTACAAAGAAATCGCGGACATTCAGATAGGAGGTGGTTTGGTTGGCTAAATACGGAAGATTGACCAAATATGAGGTCAGACCTGAGACAACGGAGAACAAGCCTAAGCTGAAAAAGTCTTACTTAATTAAGAGACTCTGGAAATACATGTCAGCATATAAAGGGCTGCTTATAATATGTTCTGTTCTGGTTGTAGGCAGTACCATTCTGGGCTTGTATGGACCTAACTATGCCGGTGAAGCAATTGACGCCATAGGCACAGCACCGGGCGAAGCAAACTTCCCTCTGGTATTTAAATATTTCGGACTGATGATTGCATTTTATGCTGCATCTGCCGTCCTTTCATACGTTCTGTCAAGACTGACGGTAAGACTGTCCAGAAACATTATTTACAAAATGAGAAAAGATGTCTTTGAACACCTCTCCACTCTTCCTGTCAGTTTCTTTGATCAGAACCAGTCCGGAGAGATACTGAGCACTTTGTCATATGACATAGACACGGTAAACCAGTCACTGACGAACGACTTTCTGCAGATATGCAAAAGCATAGTGACAGTTTCGGGTGCACTTTATATGATGATAAAAATCTGCCCGATACTTGTGCTCGTGTTCGTTGTGACCCTTCCCATTTCAATAATTAGTTCAAGATTTACAATCAGGAAAGTACGTCCTCTCTTCAGAGCAAGATCAAAAAAGCTGGGCGAACTTAACGGCTATGTGGAAGAGATTACAACAGGCCATAAGACAATCAAATCTTACGGCCGTGAAGAAGTCATGATTGAGCGCTTTGATGAAAGAAACGACACGGCGATAAAGGCATACACAAGAGCTGAATTTCTTGGCACCATAGTCGGTCCCGCGATGGGATTCATGAACAATATATCCCTTGCACTTGTAAGCGTTTTCGGTGCAGTCCTATTCATACTCGGATACGGCGGAATAACAATAGGAAACATATCTTCATTTGTTCTCTACTCCAGAAGATTTGCGGGGCCAATCAATGAACTTGCAAATATAGCGGGAGACCTGCAGTCTGCATTTGCAGCAGCAGACAGAGTTTTCAGGCTCCTGGATGAACCATCCGAGCAGAAAGACCCCGACGATTCCATCATTCTTGATAATGTTAAAGGTGACGTTGAACTGAGAAATGTAAACTTCGGATACGTAAAAGAAAGACAGATTCTGAAAGACATCTCATTCAGTGCTCCCGAAGGAAAGATGATTGCAATTGTTGGCCCGACCGGATCCGGAAAAACTACTATAATAAACCTTCTCATGAGATTTTATGATGTCGATACCGGAACAATCACAATAGACGGTCACAGCATTTACGGAGTTACAAGAGACAGTCTGAGAAAAGCATTTACAATGGTGCTCCAGGACACATGGCTGTTCACCGGAACGATTTACGACAACATTGCATACGGAAAACCCGGTGCAACAATGGAAGATGTCGAAAGAGCCGCCAAGGCGGCCCACATAGATGATTTCATCACGCATCTTCCGGATGGGTACAATACGGAAATTACCGACGGCGGACTGAATATGTCAAAAGGCCAGAAACAGCTTCTTACAATAGCCCGCGCCATGATGCTCGATTCAAAAGTACTGATTCTCGACGAAGCAACATCAAATGTTGATACACAGACGGAAAGAATGATTCAGGCTGCTATGAGAGAACTCATGAAAGGCAGAACCTGTTTCATAATAGCGCACAGACTGTCAACAATAGAAGACGCCGACCTCATTCTTGTAATAAAGGATGGCGAAATAGTCGAGAGGGGCAAGCACGATGAGCTGATGAATGCAAACGGATTCTACTCTTCTCTGTATTATTCACAGTTCGACGCAGAAGATGCTTGATTTTTTCATAGATTTACCTCAACGAAAACGGACCTTGTCGTTTGGCAAGATCCGTTTTTGTGTCATTATGTATTTGTTTTACAGGTAAATAACTGAAACCAGTATGAGCGGTATTGACCAGAACAACTCGTAGAGAGCCGGGTACAATGACCACATGTTTCCGGAAACGCCTGCAAAGATGAGGATTCCCATTACTATTGCGCCTATTCCTGCAGATACCAATTTGATGATGAGGTTTGTTCTCGTGATATTTGAAATTTTATCACAGAGGAGCAATGCCTTTATAAGTCCTTTTACAGAACCCGTTGTTACGATACCGGTCTTTGTTGTTGAAACAACGTTTTCATCGACGTTTTCATTTGATCCCTTGATGATTCTTATTGCATAGTCGTTCGGGTTCAGACGGTTCTTTACGAGAACGCCGTCGTCAATGCACGGATCGGAAGTCTTGATTGCTACACAGAGTCCGTCCTGGTAGAGTCTTCTTACCATGTAGATGAAATCTTTGCTTGTGTTGTACTGAATGTAAAACTTTGCAAAAACTACTTCGTCACATGCAAGATAAAGGATTCTTCTGTTTGTATTATCGCTGTATCCGTTGTCAGTTATTTCAGGATAAAGTTCAAAGCACTGATTGTCCATGTATTCGGGCTGGCCTACAACTATGTGTTTGCCGTCAACCATTGCATCAACGCCTTTTTGAGAAATCTCTCTGATTTCAATGTCTTCGGAAATCTTTGAATCAAGTGTAGCTGAGAAGAACACTTTGGACATAGGTCCGCCGAGTTTTGAGAACAGACTTGATGCGTAATAAATTACATTTTCGAACTTGGCATTGTTGTAAATCTTAATGCTCTTGAGTTTGATCTTGTCAGCCGGGAAAGCTTCAATATCTTTGAATGTTATGACGGCTGCATTGGCATATGTTTCAGGTGTTGTATCATTGAGGATTGCAGCGCCCGAGTTATATGCTCTCATTGAACTTCTGAATGCGGGATATGAGAATGAAATGAAGAATGAAACAGGTGTACAGAAAGCATACATAAGATATGCATTATTGATAGCACCGAGGAATTCAGCTCCTCTGACAAGAGATATGATGAAGGCGATGATGGCAATTGCGAAAACTGCAGGAATCATGTACTTCAGAATATTCTTGCTCTTCGGTATTTCGTTCTTGTTTTCAAAGAAGTTTGCTACGTGTCTGACGTTCTTGACTTTGTATACGTCGGATGTCTTATTGAGATAGTTTGCAAACTGCTGTTCTTCGAGTGATTTATCTGTTCCTTCAGCAACCACGAGAGCTCTCTTGGTTTTAGCAGATGAAATAACCTTGAATGAGTAGATATCTTTGCTCAGCTTGAAAGAATTTGACATCAAATCAAATACTGCGCAAACAGCAAATGAGAGGTTGTAGAGTTTAATTCCTTCTGCAGTTGAGAATGCACCTGCGAATGAAGAAACCAGAGCAAACACAAGCATCAAAAGCAGCGCCGAATCGACATCGAGTTTAAATGATGCAATCTGTCTTGCACCCGCTATAATGCAGTCGAGTACGAGTATGATGCACAGGAACGTAAGCCCCCAGTCAATCATTGCCATCACGGAAGAATCGGCAATTACAACACCGAGAAGCGGCAGAACCGATTCAACGAGCAGCAATGCCAAAGCAATGAGAATGCAGGCATACATTTTGAGTTTTGTTGCCTTAGCCTTCTTCTTGAGCTCGATGAACACTTTCTTGCTCTTTTCGGATGTGGTGAGTTCGTATTTCTCCTCAATCTCCATCTTTGCTTCGCTGTCCATCTGAGATGTCTTTGTTGCATCCATCTCACTTGTGGTGGTCTCTTCGCTGATAGAGGCAACGTTGAACTCTTTGCTCTCCTCTTCTTCACCGCTAAGTCTATATTCGTCATAATTCTTTTCGACGGGTTCGCTTGGCTTTTTGTTGGAACTCGTGTCATATCCGAAAGCCATCATCATAATGGCAGTGTCAGCAGAATCGGGATCTTCTTCTACAAGAATAGGTTCCGCCTTCTTCTCCTCAACTTCCTCGGAAACGACTTCCTCTTCCTCTGTTTCGACCTTTTCTTCTTCAACAGGGGTCTGTTCTATGACTACTTCTTCTTTTTCGTCTTCTTTTGTAAAGGCATCCTTCATATAAATTCTGGTGTCCTCTCTTTCGGATTTATCTTCTTCAGGCTCGCTGACAAATGTTATTTGTTCATAATCATCTTCAACCGGTTCTTCTTCCTTGTGAAGTAGCGAGAAAAGAATCTTCTTATCTTTCTTAGGCTTTACTTTGTCTCTCTGCCCGGTTGAATAGTTGTCTATATTCTCTATTACGACATTTGGAGCTTCGTTGCTTCTGCCCTTATAGTTTTCATCGACATACTGCTGGGCTTCGTCAATTGCTTCGTTTATGTTTCTTGCTTCTTTTTCTTTGACTTCTCCGACATCAAGACCTGTCCAGAAAGAGTCATCATCGGGAAGCTTTATATCATCTGTAGTGTTGAATTCTCTCGGTGCCTTTTCGTCTTTTTCTTCTTCGGGCACTCCGGCGTCATCCTGTGATGGCTCTTCAAACACCTGCTCTTCCTCTGTATTTTCTTCTTCAACAGCCGGCTCTATCTCTTCCTTTGCAAACACGGAAGTGTCCTGCATGCTGATTTCTTCTTCTCTCTTTTTGTCTTCCTCAATTTTTTTCGTTTCAGCCGTATTCACATAGAGTTCGGCTTCATCTATTATCTCGTTTACATCCTTCGCAGGTTCTTCGGTCTTGTAACCGGAACTTGTCTGAAGGTCGAATATCTTTTTCTGCAGGGCGGCAAAGCTTGAATCCTGTTTCAGTTCCTCTTCATTCTTTTCGCCCAGATATTTGTCATAGAGTTCCACATATCTGTCTACGTCTTCGCTGGTTTCCGTGACCGGTTCGTCTTCAGGAACATATTCATCCTGCTTGACGTCGGCTATTTCCATGTTGAATTCCAGTTTGTTTGTCTTTTCATCAACTATGACGGAGCTCGATTCAGAGGAGACAGTTTTCTTTGCAGGCCTTTTAGTCTGAGTTCTCTTTTTCGGTTCAGGCTTAACTTCCTTTGGTTCTTCAACCTGTTCGGATGGCTCTTCCTTTTTTTGTTCTCCGTTGACATATGAGTCGTCTGACTTTTCCAAAAGGGCCGAGAGGTCTTTCAATATGTCGCTGTCATCGGTTTTTGTCTCTGTTTTCGGTTTTTCGGGCTCTGTTTTCTTTGATTGGTTATTCTTTGAATACAGCCCGTCAAGTCTCGTCAATAGAGTATTCGCAGACTCAACTTCAAACTTTTTCTCTTCGTTCTCAGTGTTCATGTTTCCCTCGCAGATTTAATTGCGCTGTTTGTTTGACATATCGTAAAGAATGATTCCGGTCGCAACGGATACATTCAATGATTCAACTCCGCCTCTCATCGGTATGGAGACCAGTTCGTCACACTTTTCACGGACAAGTCTTGAAATACCGACTCCTTCGTTTCCGACAACCAGTACACAACCGCAGTTGAAATTGACTTTTCCGTACTCGGTTCCATCCATGTCGGCTGCATATATCCAGAGTCCTTTTTCTTTGAGTTCATCAAGAACCGTCGGAATATTTACAACCTTAGCGATTTTGATATACGAAGTTGCTCCAGCAGAAGATTTGACCACAGTCTGAGTTATCGGGGCACTTCTTCTTTTTCCGATAATGACGCCGTGCGCACCCGCACCGTCTGCCGAACGGATAATAGCCCCGAGGTTGTGAGGATCTTCGACCTCATCACACACGACAATTAGAGGTTTTTCGTTCTTTGATTCGGCCAATTGCAGTATTTCTTCGATTGTGCTGTACTCAATCGGACACGAGAGTGCTGCTATTCCCTGATGTGGAATTCCGTTCGCAAGATAATCCAGCTTCTTTTTATCTGTTTCTTCTACGGTTATTCCTTTATTCCTTGCCATTGCCACAATCTTAGTTATGGATCCTTCTCTCTCTCCGCGCTGAACGTAGATTTTCTCTATGTCCTTGCCGGATTTTATGAGCTCCATCACGGGATTTCTGCCAATGGTTACATCGGTATTCTCAGGCTGATTGCCTCTCTTGTCCCTGATCATACATCACCTCGTGAAAATTTTGACCTGAACCTATAGTCGTTTAATTATATCATTTAAACGTGAATTTGTATATATAAAAATCAAAAAACGACGAAAAATCGTCATGAACTTCTTGCATATGTTTTTTCCAGCATCACTTTTTTCGCAATCAATCATTTGTGGCAGTCGCAAGAAACAAAAAACAGAAAGATTTGTCCATTTTTTTGAGAGAAATTCATTTTTTGTTCTTGACAAAGGCACCTCATGTTGTTATACTAGTCAACACAATGCGGAATTGTGTAACGGCAGCACGACAGACTCTGACTCTGTTTGTTGGGGTTCAAATCCCTATTCCGCAGCCATGAAAGAAACCTCTTTTGTCTACCAGGGCAAAAGAGGTTTCTTGTTGTTATATGTATTAATGTATGATATACTCAACTCGATAAATCGAAATTTAACGAGGCAACGTATGATATATGAATTAAAAGACTTTTCCAAGGTAAAGCGCATGTTTGAATTCTGGTACGGGTTCGACGCTGTCGATGCAACGATCAGAGTCTTTGTGACCGACCCGGTCGCGCCGCG
>JAILLB010000093.1 GCA_024693345.1 Clostridiales bacterium | reverse complement strand
GCATGGACGGTATTAACTACGAATACGTCGACGGACAGAATGTCCTGACAATCACAAACATTGTTGATTGATTCGTATATGGCAAAAACAACATAGAAAAACAAAAACTATCGGTAAAAACGACATTGCACTGTTGATTTTGCCGATTGTTTTGTGTATAATATGCGTGAAGAAAGGGAGGAAAGTGAAATGTATTACCACAGACAACTGGAAAAGGTTTTGCTTGAGACAGCAAAGAATTTCTCGTGTATTACGTTATATGGAGCCAGACAAACGGGTAAATCCACGATGGCAAGAAATATATTCAAAGACTGTGAATATGTTACATTTGATGACAGCAGAGAACGTGAACTGGCCCTGAACAATCCCGAGTTGTTTCTTGAGTCACACGGTGTTCCTCTTATAATCGACGAAATCCAAAAAGTACCGTCAATAATGGAGAGCATTAAAATTCGAATAGATAATGCAAAGTTGGAAAACACCAAAAACAATAAGCGGAACTCATTGATGTATGTTCTGACAGGATCATACACACTGGAAATACGCGAAAAGGCTTCTGAAACACTCGCAGGAAGAACCGCAATAATAGAAGTAAGTTCATTTTCCTGGTGCGAAAAGCAAAAGAAAGAGGGAAGCGCATTCGATCCGGATATTGATGTTTTAAAGAGCAAACAGTCGGATTTTGTTTATATGAACAGATATGAGGTATTCGATGAGATAATGCTGGGAGGAATGCCCGAATACTGGATTTCCAGACCCGGCAGGGAAACATTCTTTGAGAGCTATATAGCCACATATCTTGAAAAAGATGTTAGTCGCGCCATAAACATATCCAGACTGGACGACTTCAGAAGATTCATGAAAGTGATAGCTCTGCGTACTGCCCAGCCTGTCAATTACGAAGAGATAGGAAGTGCAGTCGGCATAGATTCACGCACCGTAAAGAACTGGATTTCCATTCTTATTGCAACGGGAATAATATTTGAACTGCAGCCCTATGAAAAGAACCTGGCAAAAAGGATAATAAAAACACCGAAATTGTATTTTGTGGATACCGGACTTTGTGCTTATCTGTGCGGCTGGTCAGACTCGAAGATTCTTGAGGCATCACAGATGAACGGTGCTTTCTTTGAGACTTATGTTGTCAGCGAAATTGTTAAGAGCTTAAGGAATTCCGGAAAGAGAATAGAGTATTGTCTGTACTATTACAGGGACAGAGACCAGAAGGAAGTTGACCTGATTTACGTAAAGAACCAGACATTGTACCCTATAGAAGTTAAGAAGGGCATAAAGAAATACAGGGCAGACAAAAGCTTCAGAATTCTGGAACAGTATAAGATGCCGATTGCAACAGGACTTGTTATAGACACATCGGATAAGGTTTTTCCAATTAACAAAGATGCTTATTATTGTCCGGTCGGAATGATTGGGTTATAGACAAAACTTGTTGGTTGGAAAAACGGACAACGTAAAAAAGTTTAAAAATCAAAGAATAGTGTCACAAACTCAAAAACATGTTGAATTTGTGACACTTGTTTGCTATAAAGACACACTACACCGATCGGCAGAATCGACAGTACAATGCTGTTTCTGTCGATTGTTTGGTATAAGGATAGGTGTGCGTAATTGCAGAAAAATCGATTTTTTTAATGTGCGTAATTGTTGATTTTTGGCATATTTAATAGGTATTTATAACTCGATTACGACCCCAGTAATGCTTTCAACGGTGATTATGAAATCTCTTGCACCATAACCTCCATATGCGCCAGTTCCATGTTGGAAATAGACATCTGTTTCTCCATGTCCATTTGCATTTATTCGTACAGTAAATTGTATTGGAAGTTTCCCCTCTTTATGCAACGGGTGTGAACTATCTAATGGTAAATCTACATATCCACTAATTACTATGTTCTTGATTGATGCAGTTTGATTTAAATCAAATGAGATGTGTACTTTGTTAACAAAATATGTTGTTCCAAGAGCAGATTCATTTACTTGAATTTCTGAGTATACATCTGAGTAAAAATAATTGCTGTAATTAGCCACTGTCAGTGCTACCTCTTTAGAAGTGGTCTGTTTTTCGGTTTCATGAACATCATTTACTCTGCCACAGCCAATGGTAGACAAAATTATAAGTGAAAGAATTATTAAGAATATACTTTTTTTCATCGTTAAAAATCCTTTAAATCATTTATTTCCAATCTGAATGGAGATTAAAATCATAAGTTGTTATTTTTTTGAATAGGTGTTGTACAACAAACTTACTATTTCTGTTTCTTGGCTTGTGTAACATCTAACTGTATTTTTGACTATTTCGAGCATTTTGCTTGTGGTGGTCGCAGAACTTGCTTGTTTCATGTAATACATTTGTTCAGCTGTGACGGTACTAAGAATTTCCCTCAATTCGACAAAATCGGTTTTCGGGCAAGAATCTAATACATCAAGAATATCTGAGTAATACCCGGTAAACGAAGAAAACTTATCGGAAATATAACTATACGCTTTGGTTCCATACGAATTTATGGCTTGCAAAATTGAAGCTGCGTACTCATTACAATTACTTACGTACAATTTAAGCAATGCAAGTTCACTGCTGAGTTTGTTTACAAAAGTTCCGCATATTGCGCATGTTCCTTGATTTGTTGAATGGGTTGATAATTTGGCGCCTTCAGTTTTTCCACAAATTGAACATGTCTTTGGTGCTGCGCAAGTTGCTGCAATCCAAGTGTGGCCCAGTGCTGTTCCTTCTGTTTTACCACATACGGAGCATGTTTTGGGAACTGTACAAGTTGCCGCAATCCAAGTGTGCCCCAGTGCGGTTCCTTCTGTTTCACCACACACTGAGCATGTTTTGGGAACTGTACAAGTTGCCGCAATCCAAGTGTGCCCCAGTGCTTCTCCTTCTGTTTTGCCACATTCTGAACATGTTTTGGGAACTGTACAGGTTGCCTCAATCCAATTGTGTTTACAAGAACATGAGCTAACTATCAGCAATGTTGCTAACATAATTGTTACTAGAATAAGTGAAGTTAGTGTTTTTTTCATAGTCATTGTCATTCCTTCCCTGTGAGATAATTGACTCACTCAACTATTATGGTAATACACTTATACATAAAGTCAATCAAACGGATTTCTTTGTCAATTAATGTTTCACAAATGAGTAAAATATTTACTCAATTCTATGAAAGAATGCAGTTTAATGCCATTTGTACCGATTGTTTTACATGTTATTGGAGTCTCAGTTTCCATATTTTCTTAGGAAACCTCCCGTAATGCTTAAGTTGGCTTTGTATATCCCATCAGAGCTCTCAATCAGAAAGTCTGCTGTAATGGAGGTTCCGCCATTGAACGTAATTGTCAGAGTCGGTCTGTGCATTACGGTACCATCAGACAGTGTAATTCTGTCTTCGTCTTCAAAGCCCAGCAGAGCATACGTTTTTCCGGATATTTCAACTCTTTTCATTGGTTCAAGATAATACAGATCCTGTTTGACTGATCCGTATGAATCGATTGAAAACTCACTGCAGACAGAATCGAGTATGTTTTTAACTTCTTTTTTGATCGCCTGTATTCTCATTGTAGCAACAGCAAAATACATGGCTGTAGCCATCATGATGGAAAGCAGAAGAATCAGGACGCAGGCAATTGTGTAGGATTCGCCTCTTTTGTTAAATATCTTCTTCATGCAAATCACTTCCAGTAGACATTGGACAGACCCGAACTCTTTGAAACCAGATTAAGTGGGAAAATGCCTCCGAAAAGACCCGAGAGATTTGAATCCAGAGACACTGTTACGGTAATGTTTGCTCCTAACTGTACTTTGTTTGCGCCTGAAATATATGAACACTCAAAAGTGTAGTTTGGACTCAAACCCGTCAGCTGGACCAGTTCATTGAATCTTGTAGATACTTCTTCTCCCACTCTGCCTGATCTGCATGCGGTCTCAAGAAGAGAATCCGAGAACATATCCAGGTATGTCTTCTGAATGAGAACACTGAAAAAACTGAGGGATATAAGAAATACAAGGGTCAATGCAAGTACAGACACCGCTGTGTCTATATATCCTTCAGCACGCTTGTTGAATAATCTTTTCATTTTCATGCCCTCCTTACAGAAGAAACGCAAGTGACTCAATCACTATTGTTCCGAGTACTACTGCATATATTGCTACAAAGCAGAAAAGCATAACCATAGATAAGATTCTTGTCTTAGACGGCAGCTTGTTTGCTCTGGTACGCAGTATAAGGCGCTCGTTTTCTCTCAGCTTTATTTCCATTGACTGCCAGTAACCCTGTGTTTCGTCTCCTCTGGATACGCTGACAAGACCTCTCGTCACATCGGACAGCAGAGCAGACCCTATTCTTTTTTCGAGTCTGGAGAGTGCCGACTCTACATTGGCTGATCTCATATCTGAACAGGTCTGCTGCATTTCGGAAACGAAGATTTTGTCACTTGACGGATACGACTCACAGATGTAGATAACATCTCTGTTGTGCTTGATGCACTTTTGAATATACAGGACAAAGCCGTACAGCTGCGATTCAATTCTTTTACGCTTGCTGTCGGTTTTCTTTTTTATCTCCTCGTAACCCATGAGCGGGATTATTAGGGAAGCAACAAACACAAGAGCAGATAAAACAGGGGAGAACAGGAGCAGAACAAGGGCCAAGAGCACCAGTGGAGATGTTCTGACTATGAGCCCTGACACAAAGTGCTCAGCTTTCTCTGTTTTGCCTGACGACATCAGTGCGTCTTCAATTGCAGATCTCAGTGAAGAAGGCAGCTTTATTGCACGTGACAAAGAATCAGTAAGCTTATCCAAAAGCGAAGGCCTGTTATGCATATATGCTTTCTTTATGACCTTGTCCGATGCCTTTTCTTTAGAGTACAAAGGCACTTTCAGGACGGAAGACAGTATGAAGAACAGACTTAAACAGAGAAGTATCCCTGAAAGAATATATATGAGCAGCGTCATGTGTTGTCTCCTTTCCCGAAGCGTACCTT
>JAILLB010000072.1 GCA_024693345.1 Clostridiales bacterium | reverse complement strand
TGAATCAAACTATAAGTACTACATAACAGTAACCGAGAGTAATAAGGTTACCAAGTATACTTTCAATGTAAGCAACCTTTGTGTCAGCCAGGTATTCAGCGATGAGACAGTCACAAAGACATATAACGAATACTACCTGCCTGCAACAATAACAACAAGGGTAGGAAATCTGACCAAAACAGAAAACTATACTTATGACTCAAAAGGCAATGTTTTAACATATACAAACCCCGACGGAAACATAACCACAAACACATACAGCCAGTATTACGGAATACTGTTAACAAGTACATTCGGAAACCTGAGAATTGAAAACACACTCAGTCAGAACAATAAATCCGTATCAAAAACTGAAAAGTACTGGAGCAATGTTCTTGTCAACAGAACAGTCTATACTTATGACTCTTACGGCAATGTACTGACTGAAACAGAATATATCTACCCCGGAACAGATACAAGAACAATAACCTACTCATATACAGACAATGTCACAAGACCTACCGGGGTAAACTACAGCGGTATGTTTGTCACATCGAAGACAATAACTGGTGTAAAAGACGCAGATAACCAGAGCGTCGGAACAATGACTGCGTCAAATACTTATGACATGCTGGGAAGAGTACTTTCAAGCACAGACGGCGAAGGAAATACAACAAGCTTCACATATAACAGCAAAGGCCAGCTCATAACAGTAATATATCCAAACAACTCAACCGAAAGCTATACTTACGATTCGGTAAATGAGAGGGTGACATATACGGACAGAAGCGGATATACACTGGTTACTCAGTATGACTATCTCGGCAATGTGCTCACAATAAAAGAAAACAGCACAAACTATGTGCTGCAGACAAATACTTATGACATATACGGCAGAGTTGTAACCACATCAAACTACAACTCGCAGTCAGTAACGGAAACCTCTTATGACATAAAGGACAGAGTTACATCTGTCCAGACAAAGAATTCGGGAGGGACAGTTCAGTATCAGGAAAACTATTCTTATTCGGTAGTCAGCATTTCAGGTGTGTATTACCTCAAAACCCAGAAGACTGTGCTCGGCGATACAAACTCACCTTCTATTGTTACAAGTGAATATGTAAACAAAATGGGTCAGACTGCAATGACGGGTGAAGTCATAGAGGGAACTGAAGTCAGAACAACAAACACCTTTGACATCTACGGAAACAACACAAGCGTCAGCAGAAACGGCAGAACCACAAACTATACTTATGACTTCAACGGAAAGGTGCTGACAGAGACAAATGCGCTGAACAATGTGACGACATATACCTACGACAATCAGGGGAATCTGCTTACGGTAACAGATGCCCTGAACGGCCAGGTGACATATGTATATGACATACTCGGGAGAAGAATAAAGACAACAGCAACTCTTCAGACCGGTGTCACAAACATAACAAAAAAATACTACAACAAAAACAATCAGCTGACAGAGACAAAAGTGACTGATTCAAATGCCGCTGTGTATTCCCGCACTCAGAATACTTTTGACAGCATGGGCGATGTGACTGCAGTAACTCAATTTGACGGAAACAGCAGCATTGTAAAGACCATGACCTATGATGGAGCGGGAAGGCTCCTGACAACAACAGTCAACAACAAGACCATAACGAATACTTATGACTCAAGAGGCAATGTTGCAAGTGTGACCGATGCAATGAATCACACTGAGACATATGTAACTGATCCCAATGGTCTGTTGACAAGCAAAACAGACAGAAACGGAACGGTATTCAGTTATACATATAACGCGCTGGGAAAAGTACTGACCGAGAGTGCGACAAAGAATCTTGTCACAGAGACAAAGACATACACATATGCAAAAACAGGTCTTCTGAGAAGCATGAGCTCCGGCAACACAGTTGTAACAAATACTTATGACTCATGCGGCAGACTGATTGCCCAGACCGAGAGCGGAAACATTGAACACAACTATACATACAACAACAATCACGAGAAGACAGAATACAAGCTCATTGTAGACAATGAGATAGAGTTATGGGAGAGATACACATACAATGCCCTGGGTCAGATGCTGACTGCAAAGGAAGTAAAGATAACAGAACTTGATCCGGTCATTCAGACAGGACATCAGAGCAATTCAATACTTACAGCCGACGGAACGGTACTTGGAACTTATTCAGTTGCAAATAACGGAAATGGTGATGTTGTTATCTACAACTCAAATGGAATAATAATCCAGAGTGTGTCCTACACGGGAATAACCGTGAGCGGAGAGATATATCTTGACAGCCTTGGCAATGTTGATTCAGGATATGTAATTTACGGCGGTGAAGAATATGACTTTGGAAACATAAGTTATTACGATCCGGAAGAGATGCTCGGACAGGGAGTATCTGTAATCTACTACCTCACAAACGCAAGTGGAACAATAACGGAAACAATAATGGCTGATGTCCCACCAGCTCCGATACCCGGAGAAGGGATCATGAGCTGGGTATATGAAGGATTCTTGTGTCCTACAGAGCCAGAAGTTGAATATATCGAACAATCACCATTTGTGACATATACTTATGACGCAAGAGGGAATGTAACAAAAGAAGAATACAATAACGGAACAGAGACAACTTATACATACTATTCAACAGGACTTCCACAGACAATAACGAACAAGAAGGGCAACACAACATTGTCCTCGTACAGCTATACCTACTATCCGGACGGAAACATAGCGAGTGTCACGGAGACAGGCAAAGTGACGTACTACAGTTATGACGGGTACGGGAGACTGACTGAAGAAAGAACAGTTGCAAACAACAACACAAAAATAGTATCATATACTTACGATAACAGCGGCAACAGGACGAGCAAAACAGAGAATGGAGTTTTGACCAGCTATACTTTCGATAACAACAACAGAATAACGACGGAACTTACAGGAACAGTTCTCACGTACTATTCTTACGATAACAACGGAAATCTGCTCAGCAGTCTTGTCGGAGGAAACTACACCGGGACATATACCTATGACCTGTTCAACAGGGAAAAGAGTTTCACACCCAACTTCATCAGCTATACCTACTATACGTACAGAGCAGATGGTCTGAGACATTCAATCGGAAGTACAACACACTGCTGGGATGGGACAAACATTGTTTGTGACGTAGACGGAACAGACTCTGTACTCTACTTCAGAGCAGTCAGCCTCATATTCTACAGAGAAAACAATACAGACAGATATTATCTGAAAAACATCCAAGGGGACACTGTACAGTTAACCAACTCAAGCGGTGTCGTTACCAAGAGTTACCAGTACAACGGATATGGCGACGAGAAAGACAAAGATTCAAGTGACAACAATCCGTTCAGGTACAGAGGAGAATACTACGACAAGGTAACCGGAACGATATATCTCAGAGCAAGAAGTTATTCAGCTTCAAGAGGTGTATTCACTACCGAAGACCCAATCCGAGATGGGGATAACTGGTTTGGGTATTGTGCAGGGAACCCAATCAATTGTACGGACCCGACTGGTTGTATTAGAAGAGAATGTGATTATGTTCAATGCGTGGAAGCGGGCGGTAGTGCTAAAGTAGTCGAGTATACTGAAGATAATACTACTACTGTGGAAGAGTTTAAAACAGATGAAGAGTTTAAAAAAGAGCCTGTTGACAACGAGAAAAAACACATCGATGATGACGATGGTAGATGTGTTTATATAACTGCTGGAGTATACGGATTATCTATTCTATACGAATCACCTGGATTGGGTATTGCATGTGGTGCTGCTTCACTTGTTGTCAACCATGTTTCCAACGCTATTTCGAAAAACAATTATGAAAACAATATCAAAGATAAATACACAATGGCGGAAGCAGAAGCCGAAATATATAGAATAACCGGATGCACAACCACAATTAATGACGAAAGTGTTCATATTGAAAATTCTTGTGAAATTAGTTCTCGTGAAATAAGAATTCAAGTTTGCACAATTATATCCAGGATCGTGAATGATGATGGAAAACCAATGACAACTAGATCTGTTGAAAGTATGTCCGCAGAATGGGAAGGACACAACTTATTGTGTAGAACAGGCATATACAAAAATTCAAGGACAGAGAATGTTGATATTGACTTCGACAATAGTAAAAATGAATGGTACACTCAATTGGGAACGGGAGTTCTTATGGTATTGGGATGGCTGTAGAGGTAGTAGAGTAGTAATGCGGGGGTGAAAATATGACCAAAAAAGAAATAATCACATGGATACTTATTGTTATTATTTGTTTGTGTATTGTGGCAATTCTTTTTTCTGTTGCTCTTTGGCTGTCTTCTGAAATTTTGATTGGTAATTTAAACTCATACAATGATTTCAGAGTGAATGGAGAATACATAGACTATTTAGACACAGTTTCAGCAAAAGGCAAATATTATTCTTTTCCTAGAACGATGGTCAATGTCAAAACAATAAATGATTACTATATTTCATCAAAAAACGGGGATGATTTCTCTGCGTTTTTTGACGTTTCATATGATGATGAGGGTTTTGAAAATGAGATAGCAAGATTAAATAACCTAACAATTAGAAGTGTTTCTCAAGAAAGTGATGCTATACAGTATAAGAAAATGATGTACATTGATGATGAATCATTGTTCAAATACCCCACTTATGTTGCGTTGTATGACGGATCAAGAGTTGAATATGTGTGTATAGACAACACCAATAATCGCTGTGTATACGTATTCATCGGAAATATGCTGAATAACGAATTAGAATTAGACGAGGAGTTTTTGCCGATTTATTTCCAGAATAAAGAAACCAATCCGGATAGCTCTGAGTTTAAGTATTCGATTTACGCAGAATGACGGAGGCAAACATGAATAAAAAGAAATTAGTAATTTTTGCCACTCTTGTATTGGTCGGCATGATAATAGCGGCAGTAATCCCAACTATCATTGTGTGTGCCGGCCTGAAATTGGAGGTTAGATCAACAGATATTGACTACCTAGAAGGAAAATACTTGAAAACCAACGGCTTTTATAGTGATTTTATAGTCTTTCCAAGATCACTGGACAATGTAAAGACCATCAATGATTATTACTATATCGATTATCAACTAAAAGATGGATGTATAGTGGTTTTGGATGTCATGTATGATAAAACTGGGTTTGATAACGAGATTGCCAGATTAGACAATCAAATTGTCCGAAATCATAATGGTGCTGAAGGGTATTTTTACAAAAAACTCAAGTACGTTGATGACGGAGTTCTTTTTAATTGTCCGGTTTATGTAGCTACATATCGCTACTACGAGTACGAATATGTGTGTGTGGACTATGAAAGCATGAGATGCATATACGTATATATGAAATACTTGTCATATGACAAGATACCACTGGATGAAAAATATATACCAATTGATTACCAGATTAACGAATCGAGAAAAGAAGAAGGTGGATATAAGTATACTGTATATCCATGAAATGAAACTCGCACAATTTTGGCATTTACATACTCACAAAAGTTCGAGTTATTGTAAATCTGTATAACCGTCGAGTTCTGAAAAGTATATAAAAAGATGCGAAAAAACGGCCACCCAACTAATGGGTGGCCGTCTATTAGGTTTATGCATTTTTTGTCAATCAAAGCAGAGCAGCACCTATTGCTGTTGCAAACTGAGAGTTTTCCGGAATTATAAAATTTGTGTCAAACAGTTTTCCGAGTTCTGAGAATATTGTTTTTGCCAGTTTGAAATTAGACAAATTTCCGGTCAACACAACATTCTTAGTGTTTTTCATTCTTGAGGCAAATACAGCAAGCATTGCAGTCGTTTCGAATATCATGTTAATTATTGCAAGTGCTACATCTGAATCGGTAGCTACATCAGATAATTTTCCGAAATTGGAAGCGGTAAGATTCTGCGGAAGGGAATTATCTTTGACATGTTTGTAAATATCTTTAACTTTGAGATCGACATTGTCGAGATTTCCTTCTTCAGCCAATTCAAGAATGTGTTCCACATTGTCCATGTTGAGCATTTTTTTTGAAAGGCCTATCATTGTTCCGCCGCCTACACCTGTGCCGCCCAGATACTCATTTGTTATAGTGTCACCGTTTTTTTTGGAGTACACGTTGGCAGTGCCTGTGCCCATGCTCACAACTATTGCTTCATCAAGTCCTGACAAATACAGACCGCCTCTTCCGAAGCATTCAAATTCTGATACGCTCTCGCATTTCAGACCGTAAATCGGTTTGTCGACATATGAAGCTCCGACACCTGTAATAACGACTTTGTCTACATCGCTCAGTTCAAGAGCATTCTCGTTTGTAAACTTGCCGAATGCACCGTAAATTGATGTAATGGGGTCGTTTGCACTGACGAGAATTGGATTCAGTAAAGTATTGTTCTTAGCTGCCACTATTTTGGTGGTGCTTCCACCGACGTCTATTCCTATGATTGTTCTCATATTCACCTCAGAAAACGCTTGCGTCCAGAAGAATCTGTTCGCATAAGTCGTCGTACTTGATTCCTGCAGTTTTAGCTGCCAGAGGAACAAGGCTGGTATTTGTCATACCGGGAAGAGCATTTCCTTCAAGACAATAGAACTCATTTGTTTTTTCGTCCAGAATGAAGTCAAATCTTGAATATGTCGTCAGTCTCATCGCATAGAATGCGCGAACGGCAAGAAGTTTAAGCCTTGCAGTCTGTTCTTCTGTGAGAGGAGCAGGACATATTTCTTCTGTTGCACCTGCCTGGTATTTTCTTTCGTAATCGTAGAAAGCTGTTTTCGGTTTTATCTCTATAATCGGAAGAGCATTTCCGAACAGCACTGCCACCGTAAACTCACGTCCGACAAGTTTGTCTTCTATGATTACTTTGTCATCGTATTTAAATGCTTTTTCTATATTTTTTCTCAGTTCTTTTTCATTGTCTGCAAATGAAACACCGACACTGGAACCGCATGAACAAGGCTTTATTACACACGGGTACTTTATTCCGAGAGGAATTGTCATCTCGTCAAGGACGAAATACTTGGCTGTCGGAATGCTGTGCTGTTCAAGCACCGCTTTCGTCAGAGACTTGTCCATTGATACGTGACATGCTTCGTATTTGGATCCGGTGTATTTCATTCCGAGAGAAGTGAACAGTGCCTGGAGCTTTCCGTCTTCTCCCATGCCTCCGTGAAGAGCATTGTATATGACATCTGCGTGTCTGCAGAGTTCAATGACACCTCGTCCTATAAGCCTGTCGCCTTCGCCGTATTTTTCCTTGAGCTTTTCGAGGTTAGGAATTCTCGTGGAAACTTCCTTCACAATTTCTTTTGTCTCAAGAGTGAATGCCTTTTCAAAGTCACCTGTAAACGGCATATATACGTCGACGAGTGCAGTCGGATAACCTTGTCTTCTCAGAGCTGCCGCAACGAGAGAACCGGTTACAAGCGATACATCTCTTTCAGGACTGTAGCCTCCTGCGAGAACTACTACTTTCTTGTCTTTAGCCATAGTGATTACTCAACTTCGAGAAGTCTTCTTGTTGCAGCAAGTTTTACGCATACTGCGAGGACTTCACATGCTTTTTCAAGATCTTCTGCACTTGCATAAGAAGGACAAATTCTGAGATTCTTGCTCTCGGGGTCTTTCTTATACGGGAATGTTGCACCTGCTCCGGTTATCTTCAAACCTGCTGCTTTGCAGAGGTTGAATGTTGTCTTTGCAGTATTCGGGAATATATCCAGTGAAATGAAATATCCGCCGTTCGGTTCTGTCCAGGTTGCAATTCCTGTCCCGTCAAATGCCTCATGGAATTTCTGTTCCACAAGTTCAAATTTCGGTTTCAGGATTGCAGCATGCTTTTTCATGTGTTCTTTCAGGTTTTCAGCGTTTTTGATGAATATAACATGTCTCATCTGGTTTATCTTATCCGAGTTGATGCTCTGTACAGACATGTGTTTCATTGCAAAGTCTATGTTCGCCTTGCTTGTTGCCATTACGGCTACGCCTGATCCGGGGAATGTAATTTTTGATGTTGAGAAGAACTCATAAACCATGTCTTCGTTCTTCGTTCCCTTTGTGTAATCAAAGATGTTGGCAACATCAGTTACTTTTCCGAAATCATGGTAGAGGTATGCGTTGTCCCAGAAAATTCTGAAGTCTTTTGCGGCCGGGTTAAGTTCGGCAATTCTTCTTATTGTCTTTTCATCATACGTCTCACCCGTCGGGTTAGAATATTTCGGAACGCAGAACATACCTTTTATTGTCGGGTCATTAGCAACAAGCTCTTCAACCTGATCCATATCCGGTCCGTGGCCTGTCAGTCTTACCGGAATCATGGGAGTTCTGAACTCTTCACAAATTGCAAAATGTCTGTCATAACCGGGTGACGGGCACAAAATCTTAGCGTCTCCCTGGCGAATCCATGACATTCTATGCTCACCTACACCGAAGAGCATGCATCTTGCAAATGCGTCATACTGCATTGTAAGACTTGAGTTGCCACCTACAAGGATGTTTTCGGGGTCGACTCCGAGAAGATCAGCGAAAAGATTTCTTGCTTCTTCAACGCCCTGCAAAAGTCCATAGTTTCTTACATCAAATCCTGTGCTTGAAACGCACTGGGAGCTGCTGCTGAGAGCAGAGAAGAGACCTTCTGATACATCGAGCTGTTCCTTGCTCGGCTTTCCTCTGGAAAGGTCGAGAGAAATACCGCTTGATACTATGTCTTCGTACTGTTTCTGAAGTTCTGAATTGAGCCCGGTGAGTTCTTCCTTGCTCATGTCAACATACTTTTTTGCCATTTTGTGCCTCGAATTAAATATCTGCATTGCCCGTTGTTCTCGGGAAGAGTTCAACGTCTCTGATGTTTGAAATGCCTGTTACGTACATTATGAGTCTCTCAAAGCCAAGACCGAATCCTGCATGGTGTGTGCTTCCGTATTTGCGGAGTTCTGTATACCACCAGTAGTCATCCGGATTCAGACCGAATCTCTTGTATGCTTCTTCAAGCATGTCGAGTCTTTCTTCACGCTGTGATCCGCCTATGAGTTCTCCGATTCCGGGAACAAGCATATCTGCTGCGGCAACTGTCTTTCCGTCGTCGTTCAAGCGCATGTAGAACGCCTTTATTTCCTTCGGATAGTTGTATACAAACACAGGTTTTTTGAATACCTGTTCGCACAGATATCTCTCGTGTTCCGTCTGCATGTCGCATCCCCAGAAAGGAGTGTATTCAAATTCGACGCCGCTTTTCAAAAGAAGGTCGATTGCTTCTGTGTATGAGACTCTTGCAAAATCATTTGAAACTACGTTTGTCAGTCTTTCAATCAGGCCTGTGTCGACGAATTTGTTGAAGAATTCGAGTTCCTGCTTGCAGTTGTCAAGGACATAACCGATTACGTATTTTGTCATTGCTTCGGCGAGCTGCATATCGTCTTCAAGATCTGCAAATGCTATTTCAGGTTCAATCATCCAGAATTCAGCTGCATGTCTCTGTGTATAGGATTTTTCAGCTCTGAAAGTAGGTCCGAATGTATATATTTTTGAATATACCTGAGCCATTGTTTCGCCCTGGAGCTGTCCTGATACGGTGAGGAATGATTCTTTTCCGAAGAAATCCTGTGAGTAGTCTATTTTTCCTTCTTCTGTTCTCGGAAGTTTGTCAAGGTCGAGTGAAGTTACTCTGAACATCTCGCCTGCACCTTCGCAGTCAGATACCGTTATAAGGGGAGTCTGAGCATAAACAAATCCTCTGTCCTGGAAGAATTTATGGATAGCATATGCAGCAACCGATCTTACTCTGAAAGCAGCATTGTATATGTTTGCACGTGCTCTCAGGTGAGGAATGGTGCGCAGAAATTCTGCTGTGTGGCGCTTCTTCTGAATCGGGAAGTCCGGAGTTGATGTTCCTTCTATCTCGATTGTCAAAGCGTGGATTTCAAACGGCTGAGGAGCATCGGGTGTAAGGACAAGTTTTCCTTCCACATTGAGTGCTGCGCCTACGTTCTGTCTTGCAATGTCAGTGTAGTTTGACAGCTTGTCTGCTTCAAACACAACCTGAATGTTGCCGAAACAACTTCCGTCATTCAGTACTATAAATCCAAACGCGTTGCTTGCACGGACAGATCTCACCCATCCGCACACCTTTATATCTTTTCCACCAAACGATGTCATGTCAGTGTAAATGTCTTTTACCCAAGTTCTTTCCATAGTTAAAGGTACCTTTTTCTTTTAGATTTCATTTTATTATATGACAAATTAAAAGAATATACAACAAAAACAGATGAGAATGTGGAATTTGTGTGCCAAATGAACCATTTTTCGTTGACATTACATCCAAATTGTGATAACATAAATGTGTGCCAAATGGCACACATTAGGAGAGATTATGACAAAAGACGTTATTATCGAGATGCTGTCATATGCAGATATTTTCAGGGATGCAGACAGAAAAACAATAGAAAAGATTTCTTCTGAGGAAACCATCTTGTTTTCCAAAGGTCAGGTCATTTCCGATTACAAACATTACTCCAAACATATAGGGGTTGTACTGTTCGGAACGATACTGGCTGAAGAGAAAAACAGCGGAAACAAAGTGGTATTGAACACACTTAAAGAAGGAAATGTTTTCGGTGTAACTTCAGTTTTTTCTAGTGAAGAAGAAAACGTGAGCTGCATTGTTTCCAAGACTCAGTCTGAAATACTGTTCATATCTGAAGACAAGTTCATAACATATATTCTGGAGGACAGGGAACTGAACCTTTCATACATAAGATTTTTGACTGACAGAATCAGGTTTTTGAACAAGAAAATTTCCACATTTGCGACCCCGACCACCCAGGATGCGCTTTCAAGATTCCTTCTGAGCCAGGACTCGGATGAAATACGGGTAGTCGGCGCGACGCTGTCTAAACAATTGAACATAGGGAGATCATCTCTATACAGAGCTTTAAGAGAGCTCCAAGATATTAATGCCATTGAATATACGAACGGGGTAGTGAAAATACTATCCAGAGAGAAATTAAATGTTCAGTGACGGGGAGGAACAAAATGAATAAAAGAATCGCAGCATTAATACTAGCGCTGGCTGTGTTGGCACTTGTTGTACTGACGGGATGCAACACACAGAAAAAAGATGAAGAAAAAACAAAACTCACGGTTCTGGCACTTAAAGGACCTACCGGTATCGGTCTGTCAAAACTCTGGGACGATTCAGAAAACAAACTGACGAAAAACGATTACGAAGTCACACTTGCTTCTGACACAAGTGATGTCTCCGCAGCAGCAATTGCTGGCACATATGACATAATAGCGATGCCTGTCAACCTTGCTTCTGTAGTATTCAACAAGGGAGCAGATTACAGCTTCTTGGCTGTTAATACTCTGGGAGTACTGTACGTAGTTGAAAACGGAAACAGCATTAATTCTCTTCAGGATCTGAAGGGCAAAACCGTTTATACAACAGGCCAGGGTGCAACTCCCGAGTACATTATTAATTATGTTCTGAAGGCTAACAACATTGACCCGGAAACAGACCTGACACTTGAATTTGTTGCAGACACATCTGAAATATCTTCAAAACTTGCATCAGGGACAATAGATGTTGCCATCATACCTGAACCATTTGTCACAAGCACAAAATTTGCTTCTCAGACAGGCACTTACAGAGTAGCTCTAAACCTGACCGAAGAGTGGGACAAAGTGAGTACAACTTCACTTGTTCAGGGTGTTATAGTTGTCAGCAACAAGCTTCTGAAAAACAACAAGGAAGCTGTAAAGAAGTTTCTTGAAGACTATTCCGCTTCAGTAAAATATATAAATGAAAATGTTGAAGATGCATCAAAGATAGTAGCTAAATACGGAATTGTTCCAAGTGAAAAAGTTGCTCAGAATGCAATACCGAACTGCAACATAGTATGTGTATACGGCGATGTCGGTGTCTCATATATGAAAGGAATGCTGGGAGTCCTCTTTGAGGCAAATCCGAAATCTGTCGGAGGAAAGATGCCTTCTGAAGACTTCTATGCCAATGTCAAATGATTAAGAAACACAAAGTTTTGAAGGTTTTGATAGCTCTGGTCTTCTGGATCGGACTATGGGAAATACTAAGCTTGATTGTGGGAAAGGCAGTAATTCTGCCTTCCCCTGTTTCTGTTGCAATAAGACTAGGTGAACTCCTCATTACGGGAGACTTTTACATTACATGTCTCAATTCTATTGCAAGGATATTTGCAGGCCTTTTGTCAGGTGTTCTTTTGGGAGTTTTGCTGGCGGTTGTGAGCAAAATGTCTTCAATTGTAGATGCAATTGTTTCGCCTGCGGTTTCAGTAATAAAGTCGACACCTGTTGCCTCGATTATAATCCTTCTTTTGTTCATTTTCGCGAAGGGAATAATACCAATCCTGGCTTCTATCCTGATTGTTGTACCGATCATTTACGAAAATGTCCGCAACGGTTTTGACAACATTCCGGAAAACCTCACAGAGACAGCGAAGATATATAACTTCAACACAAAAAAGAAGATTACAATGCTTTGGATTCCATCCATTACTCCGTATTTCATTGCAGGTTCCAAATCTGCACTTGGAATAGCTTGGAAAGCAGGAGTTGCTGCAGAAGTAATATGTGTGCCCGCAATCTCGATAGGCACAATGCTATATGACGCAAAGATTTATCTTGAATCTACAGATCTTTTTGCATGGACAATCGTCGTGATTCTATTGAGTTTTGTCATCGAAAAGCTCCTAATAAGCTTAATATCCAAGATCGGAGGCAAAGCGAATGGCTAGAATATCCGTAAAAAACATGTTTAAGTCTTATGAAGACAAAGATATCTTTGCAGATGTTTCCTTCGATATGGAAAGTGGATTTGTTGCTTTGATGGGTGAATCAGGAACCGGAAAAACAACTTTTTTAAGACTTGTTTCAGGTTTGGAAAAACCGGACCGTGGAAGTGTTGAAGTAGAAGGGAAAATAGCATTTGTTTTTGCCAATCCGAACCTCTTCGATAGTGTAAATGTGCTGAAAAATGTGACATGCTCGATGGATGGAAAAAAGAGTGAAAACGAGGAGACTGCCAGAGAAATCCTGAAAAAGATGGGATTGGAAAACGAGGTTATGTCAAAGCCTTCAAAGCTTTCAACGGGGATGGCTCAAAGGGTATCCATAGCCAGAGCAGTTGCTTCGAACAGAGACATTTATCTACTCGACGAACCATTCAGAGGTCTTGATGAAAAGACAAGGGGAGATATAATGGAATATCTCAAAGAATTTCTGAAGGACAAGATTGTAATAATGGTTACTCACGATCCGGAAGAAGCTGCATATTTTACCAATGAAATATACAAAATAGATAACAAAAACATGCACAAAACCTCTTGACGAGGCTTGTGCATGTTTTACGATAATCATGTGGATTTGTCTCTTTTTTTCGAAAATGGTTAGAAAAAAATATAAAAACGGGGTCATTACTAGTAGAATGCAATGCTTCCGCGGAACATCGAGCATTTGAAAAATACATAAAACAAGGAGCATAGAGGTTTTGAAACGACACGACAAAAGATATATCACCGTTATAGTTAGGAGAGCAAATTGAGTAACAAGAAGAGTAGCGATGAACGTCAAAGGTTCGTTGACAACATATGCAGAAAATACAACAAAGAATTGGTAAGTTATGCAAGAAAAAAAGTTTTTTTAATGAGAGGAAAGGATAATGTGACAGAAGCGGAAGATGTTGTTCAAAACACATATGTCCGTCTTTTGAAATACCTTCCCGATCGTGCCAAGATTAAAAATGAAAAAGCATACGTTTTTTCAATTCTTCACAATGAATTATATAACTGCATGAATAATTCAAGAGTCGACTACATATCTGAAAGCGATGAAGATTATCCAGACTCTTTGGATCTGGATGAATATGTAATCAACAAGATAAGTGCAGAAAGAGTCGGTTTTTTGATCAGTCATTTAGACTACAATTTAAGAGCCCCGATGGTTTTGAAGTATGGTTATGATTTGCGTGTTGAAGAAATTGCAAGCCAGCTGGGAATCGATGAAAAAACAGTTTACTACAGATTGCAAAAAGCCAGAAAGATTATTGCTGAAGAATTGAACGAGATTAAGTGAGGCTAGTAATGAAAAAGAATTTAAAAGAGTATTTAAACAAATCTGTTGTTGAGGCAACATGGATGGAAATACAAAGCGACATGGATGATGGTGGAGAAAAAACTTATTCATGTGAGACACTGCACAGAAGAATGAATAATAAAACATTACGCAAAATTGTTTTGAACAGTTTACTTGTTTTGCTTGTTATAGGGGCTCTCTTGGGCTCATCCATAACAATATACGGTTTTTCAATACCGGAATATAAACGAGAATTATACGAAAGAAGAGATGAATTGGCTGAGAATGGATGTATAGAGATAGTGTCTTTGCGAGAAGAGTATGTTAAACAATATGCTTTTTCTGATGGCAGTTTTGAAGCGGTAATATACCCGTTTCCAATCCATGCTATGAATGAACAAGGAAAATGGGAAGATTTGTACGACTGGACAGTCCCTTCAAGTGTTGGACAACAAGCGGTTTTTGTTGATGTGACCGACGGACAATCGCTGAATGATTATGGTTTCTGCGATACCATGGTAGATTTTAGTAATCCGAGCAGACAATATTGCAACGAAGAAAGATTGCCATTCGAAAAAGACAATGTGCTTTTGTGTTATTTCAATTTGCCTACTTTGCCCGAAGATGCGCAAATAGATTATGCACAATTGATTTATTGGTATACAACAGCTCCGACTGAAGGTCCCGGTCAAATAGTTTTGAGATTGTATTCAATTGATGAAGAATGGTTGCCTGATAGTGCTAATGGTGACAGTTTTGATGTGAATAATCTCGGAAAGATATATGACGATGGTTTCATTATACTTTCAGAAAATGATCTGATTAACAATCCAGGCGGCACATGTCAGTTCATGATTACGGAATTGGTTAATGAATGGTATGATGGAAAATCGAACTATGGTTTTGGAATTCAGAGATATGAAAAACGTTGCTCAACAGAAGAAGTTGCATATTTTATCTGCGAGGGATACTATTTTCCGAATGTTATAATTATCTACAGATGAGTTTGTTCATTAGATATTAGGCAATGTTCAGTGCAAAAAAGTGAACATATGTAACTATTCGTTAATTGTCGTTTTTTGTTGTTGAACATGATTACAGAAACACATATAATGATACCAGAAGAGATATTGACAGAAAGGTACAATGATATAATGACAGCCCTTCAAGAGTACCGATGACAGATTTCTACGATACCGAAAGTTCTATTCAGATTGCAATGCAACACAGAACAGTTCAGGGCGGTCTGTTCATAAAGATTCTTGAAAGCGAAGGAAAACTTAGATACAAACCTTAACTTTTATGGTAATAGGAGGCAATATCGTGAGGTTCAAAAGAATAGTTTGCGGGATAGTGTTGTGCTTTATTTTGCTTATGGTCGCAAGTTGCAGCACAAACGTTAAGGTATCAGGCAACAAACTGATTCCGGATGGAACTATCAAATCAGCGACAATTGTGTTGTATGAAGGATTGGAGGAAAAAAATCAATACAATTGCAAATCCGAACAGATACAAAAAATTGTTGATGCTGTTAATGAAATTGATTATGTCGATGAGGATCCGGGGGCGTTATATGAAGGTGCTTGGAGTATAACTCTTCGTTATGCTGATGATAGTGAAACAATTATCGTGTTACAATCTCCATACATGAGAATATATTCTCAGAATTCGGAAACCAGGAGTTTAAAAACACAAAAAAATAGTGCGGAACAGTTATATTCACTACTAAAAGATTTCGGGCAATGACAGCTCAAGATGATTGTTGTTAGTGGGACGATTTTGTTGCGTATAACATAGTTTTATTAGGGGTTGATTCATTATGAACAGCCCCTTTTTACGTAACAAAAAAGCCACCTTTAAAAGGTGACTCCAACAATGATTTCCGAAGTTGATTTAATGCTTTTTTAAAAAATCTAACATCTCTTCCTTGACTAAATTGCCGTCAATGACTTTTCCTGCGTCCAGGTCTGCAAATCCTTCATTTACCAATTTTGCCTCATATACCTGATTAAAAAGTCGTTCAAAACATTCAATACCCATAACAACCAATTTGCCATATCCATTTTTTGTAACGAAAACAGGAGCTTTTGTTTGTAAGCATAATTTTTCAATTTTAACTGTATCTTTCAAGTCTCTCATTGGAACTATTTGCATGGTGATTACCTCCACATATTGTGACCATATTTTATACTAAATTAAGACACAATTCAATGTGTAAGTGGGCTATTCCGTGGAGATTTTTGTTTTTTAAAGTTCATTTCGTTGATATAAACTTAAACTTGTAGTATACTAAATACGCAATTTTATATACACGAGGTCAATCATGGACAAAAAACAAATTGAATTAATCAAAAAAGAAGCCAATTTGATTAGAAAAGACATAGTTGAAGAGGTATTCTGTGCTTCTTCAGGCCACCCAGGCGGTGCATTATCCATAGCAGATATATTGGCATATCTGTATTTTCATGAGATGAGAATTGATCCCAAGAATCCGCAGTGGGAAGACAGAGACAGATTTGTTCTTTCAAAAGGACATACATGTCCTGCACTCTATGCAACACTGGCTGAAAGAGGATTTTTCGACACTTCGCTGTTGAAGACCTTCAGACAGGCAGACAGCATCCTTCAGGGACATCCTGACATGAAACATATACCTGGCGTAGATATGTCCGCAGGTTCACTCGGTCTTGGAATTTCAACCGCATGCGGAATGGCTTTATCTGCAAAAGTTCAGAACAAAGACTACAGAGTATACAGCATCATCGGTGACGGTGAAAGTGAAGAAGGTCAGGTCTGGGAAGCTGCAATGTTTGCTGCTCGCTACAAACTGGACAATCTGACACTGTTTTTGGATTTCAATGGTCTTCAGATAGACGGCCCGATTGAAGAGATTATAGACCCGGCTCCATTCGACAAGAAATTCGAAGCATTCAAGTGGAATGTTATCACAATCGACGGACACGACATCGAACAGATTGACAAAGCTGTTCAAGAAGCTAAAAAGTGCAAAGGAAAGCCGACAGTCATAATTGCAAAGACAGTAAAAGGCAAGGGCGTATCCTTCATGGAAAACAAAGTCGGCTGGCACGGAAAAGCACCAAACGAAGACGAATACAAACAGGCAATTGCAGATCTCTCTGCAAACGAGAACTGAGGAGGACATTGTTATGGCAGATAAAATAGCAACCAGACAGGCTTACGGCGAAGCATTGGCAGCCCTCGGTGAAAAATACACCAATTTTGTTGTTTTGGATGCAGACTTGGCAGAAGCAACAAAGACAATTCTGTTTAAAAAGAAATTTCCGGAAAGGCATTTTGACTGCGGAATAGCAGAAGGCAACATGATGTCTGTTGCTGCAGGAATTGCATCAACTGGAGTTATTCCGTTTGCATCAACATTCGCAATTTTCGCATCCGGAAGAGCATACGATCAGGTCAGAAACTCAATAGCTTATCCCCATCTAAACGTAAAAATAGGGGCTACTCACGCTTCAATTTCAGTCGGCGAAGACGGCGCTACTCACCAGAGCAATGAAGACTTTGCTCTTATGCGTGCTATTCCCGGTATGACAGTTATCTGTCCTGCTGACGGAACAGCAACATATGCATGTGTAGAAGCAGCATTGAAAGTCAACGGACCTGTATACATGAGATTCGGCAGATTTGCAGTTCCATATATTTACGATGCCTCAACACTTAAGTTCGAAGTGGGCAAGGGAATTGTACTTTCCGAAGGAAAAGACGTAAGCATATTTGCAAATGGTCTCATGGTTCACATGGCCATCCAGGCAAAAGAAGTTCTCAAAAGTGAAGGAATTGATGCTGAAGTAATAGACATTCACACAATCAAACCTCTTGACGAACAACTGATAGTATCAAGCGCAAGAAAGACAGGAGCTGTTGTTACAGCAGAAGAGCATTCAATTATCGGAGGACTCGGCGGAGCAGTTTGTGAAACACTTGCTTCAACATGTCCCGTTCCGGTTATGAGAGTCGGAGTCGAAGACAAATTCGGAAAATCCGGAAAAGTACCTGTTCTTCTCGAAGAATACGGACTTACCGTTGAAAACATAGTTGCAAAGGCTAAAGCAGCCGTCGCAATGAAAAAGTAAAAAAGAAATAATCTGCAAAAGGAGGGAACCTTTGTGAAAATTCTTCTTGCCACCATGGGTATGGATATAGGCGGGGCAGAAACACATGTTCTCTCCTTATCTTTATCCTTAAACAGGCTCGGACACGATGTGGTCGTGGCATCTGCTGAAGGCGTATTCGTAGAACAGCTCAAAAAAGCAGGCATAAGACACGTGGATCTGCCATTGAACAAGAGAAATCCAATTCTAATTGTAAGGTCCTATGCAGGTCTGAAAAAACTGATTCAGAAAGAAAATTTTGATATCGTTCACGCCCATGCAAGAATCCCCGCTTTTCTGTGCGGAATTCTTCAGAGAAAATACGGATTCAGGTTTGTCACAACGTGCCATTTCAATTTCAAACTCGGAATAACCAAGAGATTTACGGACTGGGGAGAACACGTCTTTTCAATCAGCAAAGACATGGATGATTACCTGAAAAAAGAATACGGAATTCAGTCTGTAAATATATCCAGAGCCGTAAACGGAATAGATACTCTGGCATTTACCCCCTGCAAAGACAGAGAACTTGCTAAAGAGCAGATAGGCTTAGGCAGAAAAACTGTGATTCTTCACACAGGAAGACTGGACAAGCTTACTTCTGTTGTTGCAGAAGGTTTAGTGGACATTGCACCGGAGATTTCCGGAAAATATCCAAAAGCAGCAATTGTAATAGTCGGAGACGGAAACGCAAGAAGCGAACTGAAAACAAAAGCTGACAGAATCAACGGCGAGGCCGGCAAAGAACTCATAAAACTTGTCGGGCCGACAAATGACGTATATAAGTACATATCAGCTTCAGATTTGTTTGTCGGACCATCAAGATCCGCAATGGAAGCAATGTCAAGTGCGGTTCCGACGATTGTTGCAGGTCATCAGGGATACATAGGCTGTTTTAACAAAGACAGAAAACAGGTGTGTCTTGACACAAACCTCTGCGGAAGAGGAAATGACAAGTTCGACAAGGAAAAACTCAAAGAAGAAATTCTCAGGCTGCTAGGCTCCGATGAAAATGTTCTGCAGGAAATCGGTACGCAGTGCAGAGGCTTCATAAAAGATAATTACTCAGTCGATAAAATGACAAAACAGTATGTCGACGAATATGACATAATCAGAAGAATCAGGACAGACAAAAAGAGTGATGCAGTCATCTGCGGATATTACGGAAAAGGGAATCTCGGAGATGAGCTTATGCTTGGCTCCATTGTCAACGGGCTGAGAAACATAAAGCCCTCAATGAGCCTCTGCGTAATATCCGGAAATCCGAAAAAGACGTCAAGACAGAACATCGTCAGGAGCATCAACAGATTTAATATTCCGAAGATAAACAAAGCGGTAAAAGAATCCGGAACCCTTATTCTCGGAGGAGGCAATATCCTTCAGGATAAAACAAGTTTCAGATCTCTCTACTACTACTGCTCCATAGTCGGAAAGGCAAAAGAGAACAACGCCAAGGTCATAATGCTCTCAAACGGAATAGGTCCTATCATACGGGAGAAGAGCAGAAAGTGCGTAAAGAAAGTGCTCGAGTGTTCTGACTACATTTCTCTCAGAGACGACAATTCCATCAGAATTGCAAAAGAACTCTGCGGCAAAGAGATTCACCCGACATTTGACTATGCAATCTCGGGATACATTCCACTGAACCCAGGTTCTGACAGAAAATATATAGTGCTTGCCCCTAAGAAAACAGATGAAAAGAATACGGACAAGCTGATTAAGCTCATCGACGTCCTGAGAGAAAAATACAGTGCCGAAATAGTGACTGTTCCGTTCCATGCAAAGGAAGACATAAACATATGCGAAAAGCTGGCACAGCATGAAGGTGTGAAACTGTTTGATTCATCAGATTTTGCTGATGTGTCAGAACTAATATCCCATGCTTTTGCCGTAGTGAGCAGCAGGCTTCACGCACTGGTCATGGCGGGAAACAGCGGCACGCCGTTTGTATCAGTTTCTGACGACGAGAAGCTGTCATATTACAGATTCACACTTGAAGAAGAAAAGATAACAGGAAAGAAAGTAGCTTTTTCTTACGATTTCAAACAGGAAGACATAGTCGAAGCTCTCGACTACATGGATGAAAACAGAGAGGTCATAAGAGACTATATCCTGAGCGTCACAAGGGATGCTCAGGAATCCAATGAAGAAGAACTCAGAAATCTTCACATTTTTTAACACAAGAGAGGAAGTATGAAAGTACTGGTTGCAATGAGCGGCGGTGTTGATTCAAGCGTTGCCGCAAAACTGTTGGTATCATCAGGAAACGAATGCATTGGGTGTACCATGCGCCTTTTTGACAACGAAGGGGCAGGCATTTCCGAAGAGAGCACCTGCTGTTCTCTGAAAGATGTCAATGATGCCAAGTCTGTTTCATATAAGCTCGGCATGCCGTATTATGTGTTCAATTTCAAAGACGGATTCAAGGAAAAAGTCATGGACAAGTTCGTTGACTGCTACCTGAAGGGAATGACTCCCAATCCGTGCATTGACTGCAATAAATACATGAAGTTTGATAAGCTCTATGAAAGGGCTGTTGAACTTTCGTGTGATCACATAGCGACCGGACACTACGCAAGAATTGAAAAAGTCGAGGACAAGTATATACTGAAAAAAGCTCTCGATGAAACAAAAGATCAGAGTTATGTCCTGTATTCTCTGACTCAGAGCCAGCTGGCACACACTCTTTTCCCGCTTGGAGAACTCAGAAAAACTGAGACGAGAAAAATAGCTGAAGAAAACGGTTTTACAAACGCAAACAAGCCCGACAGTCAGGATATTTGTTTTGTTCCGAATGGTGACTATGCATCAATCATAGAGATGATGACCGGAAAAAAATCCACTCCCGGAAACTTTGTCGATACTAAAGGGAAAGTCCTCGGAAGACACAAGGGCATCATAAACTACACAATAGGTCAGCACAAAGGTCTCGGTTTGTCTCTGCCTGTTTCAATGTACGTCAAGAAAATTGATGTTGAGAAAAATGAAGTTGTTTTGTGTGACGAAAAAGAATTGTTTGAAAACGACGTGTATGTTGAAGATTTCAACTGGATATCCGGAACGGTTCCTGATGAGCCTGTAAGGTGCAAAGCCAAAATACGTTACCGTCAGCAGGAAAAAGATGCCACGGTGACTCCAATCGGAGATAACAAGGTTCATATCCGTTTCGATGAGCCTCAAAGGGCAGTAACACCGGGTCAGTCAGCCGTTCTGTATGACGGCGATGTGGTATTGGGCGGCGGAACAATAGTAAAGAGTGACAATTGACATATACATTTTTGAGTAATGCGGAGGGTGCTATGAAGATTAAATTCGTTAACAATGAAAAAGAAATAAGGTATGTTTTTGAAGAGGACTGCAGAGAACTGAAGGTGACAGTGACTGATACTAATCCGGATGTAATTCTCTGTGCAAAAAAATCCGATGAAGAGGGATTCTGCCTGAAAAGAGAAGGCAGAAATGCATGCATAACATATTGCACCAAAGTGGATTTTTCAAGAGCTTTGCTGCACCTTGTTTCCGGAAGAAAGAATGTAAAACAGAAATCCGCATTTAAAGAATTCGGATATATGCTCGACGTTTCAAGAAACGGTGTTGCAACAGTTGAGACAGTAAAAAAACTCATCAGGGTATATTCAATGATGGGATACAATCTCTTCGGTCTGTACATGGAAGACACTCTCTGCATTGACGATGAACCACATTTCGGATACATGAGAGGCGCGTATACGAAAAAGGAACTCAAGGAAATCAATGACTACGGCAGAAAAATGGGTGTTGAAGTCAGACCGTATCTTGAACTTCTTGCCCATTTGAACCAGCTCTGCCAGTATGTCAACTACAAACCATTCTTTGACTGCAATGACATACTTCTCGTCGGCGACGAGAGAACATATGCCCTTATAGAAAAAATAGTCAAGAGATGCACGGAATGCTTTGATACCAAAGTGTTCCATATAGGTCTAGATGAAGCATATCTTGTCGGAAGAGGTAAATATCTGGACAAAAACGGATATGAAGACAAGACAACTGTAATGAGCAAACACCTCTACAAGATCAAGGAGATATGCGACAAGTACGGACTTAAACTCCAGATGTGGGGAGATATGTATTTCAAGAAGGCGTATGGATATGTAGACGCCAAAGGCGCGCAGACAGAGTACGATATCCCAGACGGAATTGATCTTGTTTACTGGGCATACGAAAACCTTGAAAAAGAGACTTATGACAAAAATTTTGTGGCATTCAAAAAGCAGTTCGGCGACAGAATAACATTTGCAGGCGGTGCAAAGAAGTGGGCAGGATTTGTTCCGTACAACAGATTCAGCATGATTGTAGGTAAAGCATCGATTGAATCATCGATTGAAAACAAAATAGACAGCTATGTCATAACAGGCTGGGGAGACGACGGAGCAGAATGCTCACCGTTCTCAACTCTTCCTGCTCTATTTGCGGACAGCCAGTACAACTATGTCGGCAAATTACAGGACAAAGAGCTTTTCAAGACTCTGACGGGTCTTGAATTCGATGAATTCCTGAATTTAGATGTTCCTGACTACAGGGGAAAAGATACAACAAACTCAAATGCATCGAAGTATTTGCTATACTGTGATTCTTTCTACGGAATTTTCGACAACGTTGTTCCGAAAAACTCTTCCGAGTTTTACAAAAAGGCTATAGAAACTCTCAAGAAGTCCAGACCTTCATCGGGAGACTACAGATACATATTCGACAACCTCATCAACCTATGTGATGTACTTGTAAACAAGTCAGACTTCAGCGTAAGACTTCATAAGGCATACAACAAAAAGGATATGGCCAAACTGGCTGAACTCGCAGAAGAAATGTCTGTGATTGTAAAGAAGGTTAAAAAGTTTGAAAAATCCATGCAGACTCAGTGGATGACTGACTACAAGCCATTCGGTTACGAAGTTCAGAACATCCGTCTCGGAGGTCTTGTCAACAGACTGAAATATGGGCAGGAAAAACTCAGAAAGTATCTAGATGGGAAAATAGAAACGATAGAAGAACTGGATGCAAAACAGGAAAATGCAGGAGTTTTATGGAGATCTGATACGGATATAAACAGGGCTCTGTGCAACAACTGGGGAGTAATAGTGTCAAACAGCGTGGTTCTGTGACGGCAAAGTTTGCTTGCATTATACCGCGCGCAAATATATAATAATAGAAAATCAGAAAACTTGGGGTGAAAGATGAGAAAAGAAAGGATTAAAACAATGAGAGAATTTATGAATGAAGATTTTCTTCTTGAAAATGATGTGGCAAAAGTTCTGTATGAAAACTATGCTCAGGTCATGCCAATAATAGATTATCATTGTCATATCGAAGCAAGCGAAATTGCTGAAAACAAGAAATGGGAAAATATAACTCAGCTCTGGCTCGGAGCAGACCACTACAAGTGGCGTGCCATGCGTTCATGCGGTGTGAGCGAAAGGCTTATTACCGGTGATGCTACGGATTATGAGAAGTTTGAAGCATTCTGCTCAATTGTTCCTTATCTCATGGGCAATCCAATTTATCACTGGTCCCACCTCGAACTGAAAAGATATTTCGACTACGACGGAATAATCAGACCTGAAACCTGTGATGAAATCTGGAATCTGACTAAAGAAAAACTTGAGTCGGCAGATTTTTCCGCTCAGTCACTGGTAAAGAGATCCAATGTAGCTCTTATTTGCACAACAAACGACCCGACAGATTCTCTTGTCGAACACATAGCAATCAAAGAAGACAAGAATTTCGATGTCCCTGTAATACCTGCGTTCAGACCGGATAAGTGTCTTAAAGTCGATCAGGCAGGATTCAAAGCGTATATTGAAAAGATGTCCGAAATGGCAGGAGTTGAAGTCAAAGACTACTCAACTATGCTTGACATACTTGCAAAGAGAATTGAATATTTCGATGTACTCGGATGCAGAACATCTGATCACAGCATGGAAGACACTGTTATGTTTGATTCCACTGTATCAGCTGCACAGGCAGATTCAGTTGCTGAAATAGTGTTCAAGAGAGCAGTTGCCGGTGAAGAGATAGACAAAGAAACAGCCAGAATCTACAGAAGTTCTCTTATCAGATTCCTCGGAAGACAGTACAGCGACAGAGACTGGATTATGCAGATTCACTTCGGTGCTCTGAGAAACGTCAGCGACGTCATGTTCTCAAAGATAGGTCCGGATTCCGGTTACGACATGATTCATGGCGGTTCCGGAAGAATTGCTTCCGCTGCCGCAATGCTCAATGCTCTTGAAAAAGACAATAGCCTTCCGAAGACTGTCCTCTATTCACTTAATCCGGCAGAGAACACAGCAGTATCCACTTTGGTCGGATGCTTCCAGCACACAAGTGATGAGAGCGAAGGCCTGATCAATATGCCTAAGATGCAGCAGGGCTGCGCATGGTGGTTCAATGATCATCTGAGAGGAATCAAGGAAATCCTTTCCACAATAAGCGAAGGATCAGCTCTCGGCAAATTCATAGGAATGACAACAGACTCAAGAAGCTTTTTGTCATACACAAGACACGAATACTTCAGAAGAATCCTCTGCTCATACATAGGAGACCTTGTTGAGAAAGGCAATTATCCGATGGAAATAGACACTCTTGCACAGATGGTATGCGATATCTGCTACAACAACGCAAAAGACTATTTCGGATTTAAAATAGTTTAAAGGTGACACATATGTCAGAACAGAATAACAGACCCGATGAGTCATGTACTCATGATTGTTCAAGCTGCGGAGCCAATTGTTCGTCAAGAAAGCCCACGCTTGCAAAACTCAATAAAAACAGCAACGTAAGAAAGACTATAGCCGTTGTCAGCGGCAAAGGCGGAGTAGGAAAGACAATGGTGTCCAGCATGCTTGCCGCAAGTCTCAGAAGACAGGGGCTTTCAGTCGGTATAATGGATGCAGATATTACAGGCCCTTCAATTCCTCAGTGTTTCGGTCTTGATGAGCCATGTTATGCTTCACCGGAAAACTATATTATCCCTGTAACAACCACAACGGGAATGAAAGCAGTCAGCATCAATTTGCTTCTGACAGACAAAACTGCTCCCGTAATCTGGAGAGGTGCTATCATCTCAGACATGATAAGACAGTTCTGGACAGAAGTTGACTGGGGAAATATAGACACTATGGTAATAGACTGTCCACCCGGAACAGGAGATGTTCCGCTCACAGTTTTCCAGATGATTCCCGTTGACGGAATCGTAATCGTTACAAGTCCTCAGGACCTTGTTCAGCTCATTGTAGGAAAAGCAGTGAGAATGGCTCAGATGATGAACATACCGATTATAGGCATTGTTGAGAACATGAGCTACGTTGAGTGTCCGGACTGCGGAAAGAAAATCCGCATTTTCGGAAAAGGCAAGACAGATGAAGTTGCCGAAAAATACGGAATTCCCGTATTGGCAAGACTTCCGATTAAACCGGAACTGGCAAATCAGGCAGACTCAGGTATAATTGAACTGCATGATTGTGACAAAGAGATAAAGGATCTGGTTGATGCCGTAATGGCACAGCCTGTCATAGATCGCAATGACAGATAACAGAACAAAGGTATTGTTTGTTTGCACAACCAATACCACAAGATCTGTCATGGCCCAGTTTATCCTTGACAGATTCGGATATTCGAGATTTGATTCATCTTCCGCAGGTATCTTTGCTTCTGGAATTCCCATGAGCAACAAACTCGCGGAAGTTCTTGCTCAAAAGGGATATTCAAAATCTTCAGTTGATGAGTTTAAAACGTCCCAGATAGATGAAAACAGAATAAAAAACTGTGATGCTGTATACTGTGTAACGGATTATCACAAGACAATTCTCGAAGAGAAATATCCGGAATATTCAGACAAATTCAGGACGTTTTCGTTCGATTTGCCTGATGTTTCGACAACAGAACAGATAGATTCTTTGCTGTACAGACTGAAAGAAGAAATGTTAAAGATTTTTTCTCTCAGAGAAGACAATCTGAAAACAAAGATGATGGATGAAAAATCTCTTGAATTATCCTGGGAACTGGAGAAGGAGACATTTGCGCATCCTTTTCCGAAACTCGAAGCTGACAGCGAAAGCATAAAATCCATAGCAGTCTATTCTTATGACGTGTTTTGCGGGTACATCAATTACAGAACTGTTCTCGATGAATCGGAGATAATGACAATAGCGGTCAGAAAAGAGTTCAGAAGACACGGACTCGGAAATGTACTCATCAAAGCATTTGAAGAAGAATGCAGAAAAAACGGAATCAAAAGCATATATCTGGAGGCGAGAAAAACAAACGTTGCCGCCAGAACCATGTACGAACATTTCGGATTTGAACAGATAGGGTTCAGAAAGAATTATTACGACAGTCCCGTCGATGACGGAATACTGTACAGATACATCGTGCCGGAGGAGTAATGAAAATACTTGGAATTGAGAGTTCCTGTGACGAAACTGCAGTGGCGGTTTTGGAGTGCAGAAACGATTGTGAATTTTCAATATTGTCTAATGAAGTTGCTTCTCAGATACAGGTTCATGCCCGCTATGGCGGAGTAGTTCCTGAAATTGCCAGCAGGGCACACTGCGAGGCCATAACAAATCTTGTGACCAAGGCTCTCGATGATGCAAACATTAATCCTTCCGATCTCGATGCCGTAGCTGTAACCGCGTTTCCGGGTCTTATAGGCGCACTTCTTGTGGGAGTCAATTTTGCAAAGGGATTTGCTTATCAGTATAAGCTGCCTTTATATGCAGTAGACCACATCAAAGGACACATTGCTTCAAATTATCTCACAAACGATTTAAAGCCACCTTTTATTGCATTTGTTGCATCTGGAGGACACACATCGATGGTTCTGGTCCATGACTACAGAAAGCATCAGGTCATAGGCGGCACAAGAGATGACGCCATGGGAGAGGCCTTTGATAAAATAGCAAGAGTAATGGACATGCCTTATCCGGGCGGAGCTGCAATGGACAAGTTGGCATATGACGGGAAAAATCCCGTTCAGTTCCCATCTGCTGCAATCAAAGGGGACAATCTGGATTTCTCATTTTCCGGAATAAAGACAGCTGCATTGAATTACATCAATTCAACAAAACAAAAAGGTGAAGAAATAAACAGAGCAGACATAGCACTCGGCTTTACAAATTCTGCTGTTGGTTCTGTCATAACAAAGCTTGATCAGGCATTTAAGATGTATCCGGAAGTCAACAGACTGGCTATTGCAGGAGGCGTCGCTGCAAACTCTCATCTTAGAAGAGAAGTGACAAAATTCAGCAAAAAGCATGGTATAGAACTGTATATGCCTGAGCTGAAATACTGCGGAGACAACGGTGCCATGATAGCAGCTGCCGGATATTTCGAATACAAAAACGGTACGCCTGCTGACCTGAATTTGAATGCAGAAGCATCCAGATTTGAGGATTAACGATGTGGAAAACCTTTTCCACTGAAAAAGAGGGAGTTTTCCACAGGAATATTCATTTTTGGCCCTAAAAGCATGCGTTTTGGGCCAAAATCGTTGAAAACATTGTTGAAAATGTGGAAATAACATTTGTATAAAATATTGAAAAACGTGTGGAAAATGTTGGGAAACTCATTTTTCACTTATGGGAGAGCATATGAAATACGAGTTCATATTGGGGAACAATGCCTTGATTTTACCGGGTAATGTCAGGGACTATATAAAGAATGCGACAGGTGAAGACGCACGTGTCTTGGTTGCGCTTGCCGCTTTCGGTCCTGCGGATGAATTCGAAATATCTGACAAACTCGGAATGTCTGTTTCTGCCGTAAAAGAATCCCTCAGTTTCTGGAGAGGAACCGGGGTCATAAAGGCGCATGGTGAAAAAGAAGAACCAAAACCGAAAGAAGAAAAAACCGGTGTTGTCCCAGAACCCGAATCATGTTCATACACCGGAGAAGAAATAGAGAAAATTTGCAAAGACAACCAGGAGCTGAGAAATATAATAAATCAGGCACAGGAAATTCTTCAGAAGTCATTCTCGACAGCAGAATGCAATGTCATCGTTTACCTTTATGATTACCTCAGACTCGACAGCGAATACATATGGATGCTGTGTGTGTACTGCAAGAATCACGGACATACAAGTCTCAGATATGTAGAGAAGACCGCAATAGGTCTTTGCGACAGAGGAATAGACAACACAGACAGATTGGACGCTTTTCTCAAAGAGGAAAGCAAGAGAAACGACGTAGAGTTTTACATAAGAAAATTGTTCGGTATGGGCGAAAGGGCACTGACTCCGACAGAGAGAACCTACATCAAGACGTGGTGCAGTGATTACTCACTCTCAAAAGAAATGCTCGAAAAGGCATACAACCAGATGATGGAAAACATCACTCAGCCGAGTATGAAATATATGAACGCGATACTGAGTTCATGGCACAGGGAGTCAATTGACACTCCAGACAAGGCTGACGAAAAGCAGAACAATTACAAAAACAAGAAAAAACAGAAAAAAGAAAAAGAGAATTCAAGTTTTGATATAGACGAATTTTTTGAACTTGCAGCCAACAGGGGCAAGTCAAGCGAGAAGAAAGGGGAATAGGTATGGCTTACAACGAGAAGTACGAAGAAGTGCTGAAAAGATTTGAAAGCAAAAACCTGGATGCAAAAAATGCGGCCGAAGCCAGGGCTCAGGAACTGAGAAATAAATTCCCCGAAGTAGCAGAAATGGATGCTGTCCTGTCAAAAACCGCAATAAGAATAATGAACGCATCAATGGAAGGTGGCAATTACCAGGCAAAAGTTCAGTCTATACTTGATGAAGTTGCTGCTATTAATGAAGCAAGATCGGCTTTCCTTGTCGAAAATGGATATCCAGGTGACTACAGCGATGTAAAATATGAGTGCAGCATCTGCAATGATGTTGGTTATGTAAACGGCAAAATGTGTTCTTGTCTTAAAAAAGAACTCGCCATTGCAGGATATCACTCATCAGGAATCTATAAACTGATACAGAAAGAGAATTTCGATAATTTTGAATTCAAGTACTATAAAGAGAAAGATGTAAGAGAAAATATAGAAGATATTTACTACTTCTCCAAAGAATTTGCAGAAAACTTTTCTAGGAAAGAAACAAGAAACCTGCTTTTCATCGGAGGAACGGGTCTTGGAAAAACACACCTGTCTACTTCAATTGCAAAAGTTGTAATTGACAAAGGATATGACGTGGTTTATGAAACTGCTCAGAGAGTTTTCAAGGACTATGAAGATGAGAGATTCGGAAGAGCGCAAAAAAATGCAGAAGGAGAATATCCTTCCGCAAAATATGAGGACTGCGATCTTCTGATTATAGATGATCTAGGTGCAGAGATGCAGAGCGAGTTCAATTCATCAGCTCTGTATGGCATCATAAATACAAGAATCAACTTGGAAAAGAGTACGATTGTTAGCACAAATCTGACACAAAAAGAGATACAGGAAAGATATTCTGACAGAATAGCATCCAGATTTTTAGGCAATTACGAAGTATGTTTTTTTCAAGGGGAAGACATAAGGAAGCAGAAATTAAATCGAAAATAAAAAGAATATGCCTCAAGAACAAAACTCTTGAGGCATAAATATTTGTAATTAAATCAGATTCATCCACTTGACGGACTGTTCTATCCATCCTTCACAATAACTGAGATTGGATCCGACAATTGGATTGCACAATGACTGTCCGTGTCCTCCGTATGGGTAAACATGAAGTTCAAAAGGAACTTTTTTCTTTGCCATGGCTTCAGTCAAAAGCAGAGAATTCATTACAGGAACTGTAGTGTCTGTAAATGTGTGCCACACAAAAGCAGGCACTGTTTTTTTGCTGACCTGTTTTTCAAGGGAGACTTCATTCAGATAATCGGGATCTGTTGCTGACGGAAGATTTGCTAAGGCATCTATGCTTCCTCTGTGAGCATATTTTCCGCCTGTTATGACAGGATATCCCAGTACCATTCCTGTGGGTTTATTGATTCCGTATTCAATACCCAGTTCATCGATTATAAACTTTTTGTGCCACATTGTTCCAAGCGAAGCTGCCAAATGTCCGCCTGCAGAAAATCCTACGACAAATACTTTTTCAGGATCTACATGGAATCTTTCTGCATTGTTTCTTATCAACTGCATGCACTGTGAGGCCTGGATGAGCTGAATCGGATATTTTCCGCCTTCGCGTCTCGTTGTATATCTCAAAACGAAAGCATTGAAACCTCTTGCCAGATAATAGAGTGCAATGGCTTCGCCCTCTCTGCTCGAACAATAACAATATGCACCACCCGGACAAATCAGGACAGCTTTTCTCTTTTTGTTAAAAGGCATCTCTTCAGGTGTTTCCGCGATGAACGTTGTTAAAGTCGCCTCGGGATGTTTTTCAGATAAATGAATAATTTCGCTTGTCATAATATTACCTCTGCATTTTAGTTCAACTAGATTATATCACTTCTTGATGTAAACTCAAATGTTAATTGTGACAATTCCGCCGTAATCGAACAGCTCATATGTGTCATCACAAATGACTTTGGCACCTTTTCCGATCAAAAACTCCTTTATTGATATATAATCCGGATGTTTTCGGATGTCTCCGAAGAATATGACATTATCTTCAATGACGCAGCTCGCTCCGCCAATGAATCCGTAGTCATATTCCTTTATACCTATATGTCCCTGTGTAATGAGCAGGGAATCGATTCCTTTGTTATTTGCTTTTTCAAAGATACCTTTGTCTGAAGTTACAATGCTGTCTTTGTAAACCAGAGTTGAGCATTTGGCATATCCCTGATTCAGTGGAACATATTCAATTCCGCACTCTTCTGCATACATTAATATATCTGAAGAGATGTTCTTTCCTGCAAACAGAATGTCGCTAATTATAAAACAGTTAACGAGTGTGTCATGAGGATATTTCGGAAATGGTTTTTCATTTGTGAAAGTCGCAAAGGGAACAGACTTTATGTCAAAGTCGTAATTGCCTACGACAAACAATCTGTCACATATATTCACCATAAGGGCATCAGGATGAGAACTGATTGCATCCGGCATGTCGGGATGACTAGGCAGTTCTGAAATTGTTCCGTATTTACTTATAATGCTTTTTGTGGATTGCGGCAGATCGCATGAAACAAAAATCTTTTTCACGAAAACTCCTCAAATGCAAAATCCCCATCCGTTACGGAAGGGGACAAATGCTACATGATTATAACTCGGAAGCTGATTATGCTCTTTCAACCTTGCCGGAGCGAAGGCAACGAGAACATACAACGACAGTCTTGTGTGTGCCATCGACATTGGCTCTTACTTTTCTAAGGTTTGGCTTCCAGGTTCTGGATGTCTTGCGGTTTGAGTGAGAAACATTGTTACCGAAAACAAGTGCTTTTCCGCATACTTCACATTTTGCCATAATCACACCTCCTGAATAGAATTCTTTTCGCAGGGCATAATACCCCCTGCGAGATACAGCGTTTGATATTATATCATGACGTTTTTTAAAAATCAATAGAGATTTTCAAATGTTTTTAAATATCTCAAAAGCGCTGTCTCTGCCTGTGTTTTTGCTTATTTATATGCCAGCAGTCTGTTGATCGGGACACCTTTTTCCGAGAAATTCTTTTCATATTCCGTTTCAGTATCGCATCCGAACCACTCACTGTTGTGGTAATCTCTCGTTACGTTTTTGAGTGTATAGCCCGACTCTTCAAACTCCGGAATCGAATATTCAAACAGATCCGCATTGTCCGTCTTGAATGCAATATGGCCGTCGTCTTTCAGCAGTTTTTTGAATTCCGTCAGAAAATCTCGGTTAGTCAGTCTGCGTTTGGCATGTCTCTTCTTGGGCCATGGATCGCAGAAGTTGATGTATATTTCGCTGAAGGTTTTCTCTTCAAATATTTTAGTGAGGTTTTTTGCGTCGGCAATCATGAATCTCACATTCTGCATTTCCGACTCATCCGCCTTTTCCATTGCAAAAATAATGACATCCGTTATTTTCTCGACTGCTATGTAGGCTACATCGGGGTATTTTGCTGCCTCTCCGCATACAAATGCACCCTTTCCGCACCCTATTTCGAGTCTGTATTCTTTAAACCCCGGAAAGACTGAGTTAATGTCCAATTTTTCCGGTTCTCTGTAATCGGTTTCTATAAGAAGATGTCTTCTGGCATCCAGTCTTTCATCTGCATTGTGTATCTTTCTGACTCGCATAATTTCTGCGGTTGACCGCAAACCTCCGAATGTGATAATTGTTCGCTTGACTATTATAACATCATCACGTGTAAAAAGCATTAGTATTGTTGCAATGAGTCATTTTGAAATATATAATGATAGACAGAGATTGTACAAATACCTGGAAAGGTAGGTCATTCAATGAAATATAAAATATTGACAATTGTTGAAATTGTATTTTTTTCATTAGAAATAATTGCTCTTGTTTTATTGTTTATATCCTCATACAATAATTCGATTAGAGACAAATACGACGGATTGGCTCTAGGCATGGTGATACTTCTCTTTTTACCTTCATTTGTCAGTGAGTGTTTCATTTTCTCGTTCATTAGGTGTTTATTTTCTATCAAAAAAACAATTGAGATTGTTGTGTCTATAGTTGGAATAGTTGTTTCTTCTTTTGGTTTTTTGTGTCTCATAGGTGAATTATTTTCCAAAAGCCATGATTTATTTTGGTTAATATCGTGGATGCTTATATTGGTTGCCATAATATGTCGTATTATAGTACTTGCATGCAGAAAAAAAGCAAACAATAACTGATGTCATGTTATTAACATGTTTGTCACTTGTATCATTGTCGTTCACGAAAATATGTGCATGAGCCATTAAACAACGATTAATATGCTCAGTTGTATGGAAAGATTTTTGTGCAAGCGCAAAGAATTAATTGGTGTGAAATGTTGAAATTGTAATTATTGCACTATCGTTGATTGTTCTTGATTCGTTATTTGTTCAATCGAAAAATTCAATATGAGGCATAGATAAATTGCCTTTTTGATTCATTACTAGTGAGGATTGTTATGAAAAACCAGAAAACGGTTGAAATAGTTATGTACTTTATAACATTTGCCCTAACAATTGCTGGTCTGATTGTAACAGGGGTATTATATTTTGAATGCATAAATCAAGATATGTCCGCAGAAAGTGGATTAGCACTTGCCATTTGGGACATTGAAAAAGAATTATACACGACTTTATTTGTTATATTCATACTTGTTGGAACTGGTATGTTTTTTGGCATCAAGATTATATTTCATTCAACAAACAAAATGCAACGTATTTTGGGTTTGTCGAGAGTAGTGCTGGCCATATTGTTTTTCTTGTTATTCGGATTTCGTTTTTTTGTCAACCATCTTTGGGTTCTCTTTACACTCATGATTGTTTTTGTTTTGTTTGCAATTGTGTGGATCATCGAATGTTTTCAAAAAAAGTGTTTTCCAAACAAACGTCAAAAGTGACCATTTACAGTGAACTACCCACCACCTGTTTACACTGAGGTGGGGGCTTCATAGATGATTTGCATCATCCAATCTATTTTACCCTGTTGTGCCAGATTGTTCTGGCATAGGTAAGGGGTCTAGCCCCGGCGTCCCGACCGGTTGTTATTTGCGTTACTTATTTGTGTTTTTTATGTCTGTATTCGGATCTTTGAGTGGCTCTCATTTCTGCTTGTTCTTCTTTTTCAAGAACGGATTTGTAGTAGTCGGCAAAGATCCTTTTTCCTTCTTCACGGATATTTATTGCAGCATTTTCATCTCTGTCATGCACAACTCCGCAATTCGGACATGGCCATTTTCTGACACCGAGTTTTACTTCAGCATTTTTGAATCCGCAACAATGACACATTTTTGTGCTTGGATAGTACTTGTCTACTTTAACCAGAACTGATCCCTTGTCTCTCAATTTGTTTTCAAGCACAACTCTGAATTGTCCGAATCCGTTGTCGTTTAGTTTTTTGCCTAAACGCATACTTTGTGAAAGATTTCTCAGGTCAAGATCTTCGACTGCTACTGCATCATATTCACGCGATAGTTTCAATGCTTCCTTGTTGATGTAATCATTTCGCTGATTTTTGATTTTTCGTCCGGTCTTCTGTACTTTTGACAATTGCTTGTTGTAATTGGATGAACCCATCACCATGTGGGACAGTTTTCTCAGTTCTCGTGAAAGTTTCTCTTCGGTTTCCATATAGAAGTGTGGGTAGTTGGCTTTCCTGCCCTCGCTGTCTACATAAAAACTTTCCTGAGAATAATCCAACCCGAGAATTCTGATATTTTCAAGAACTTCTTTATCTCCGCTTATTACTGCCTGTTTCAAATCGAGATTTTTATCTATTATGCATTCATATTCGATTGATGCATACATCTGTCCACCGGATTCCATACTAATTGTCACATTTCCTATCTTAGCATCTTTCGGAAATGGTCTGTGCACAATCAATTCAACTCCGTCGTTCAGTTTCGGAAGATACAATTTGTTGTTTTCCAGTCTAATGGTCGGCTGTTTCAAACCATTTACTGAATTTGGATATTGACAGTTGGTTGTATACGAATTGTATCTATGATTTTTTGAGTGAAAAACAGGTATTCCTTTCAAACCACGGAATGTGAGTTTTTCTGTACCTGATTTATCTCTTCTGAGAGCTTTTTTGGTATAACTCTTATGATCACAGTCATTGTTGAAATGACTGATTGCATTTTCAAAAGAAATCTTCGCATTTGCCAATCCAAGAGAATCTACATCTTTGAGAAATGCGTATTCCTTCTTGAATTCAGTTACTTCGGGAAGTTTATTTTTCGGAATCTTCTCGCCACCGTCATATCCTGCTTCTTCGAGTTTTTTATACAGCCAGTCAACATACAGATTATATACCTTGCGACAGCATCCGAAATTCTGCATAAAAAAGTCGCGGGTCTTGTCTGTCAAGGCTCGCTGGCTTACCGCGTATTTCTCTGCTTTTCGAATTGTTACCTGTTCTGTCATCACTCTGTATGTTGTTCTCATTACAATAGTTTGGTTCTGCTTGATATTGCAAGTAAATTATACCATTTTGGAATGGCAGATTCAACTTATTTAACATGCAATTGCTGAAAATCTCAAATGAAATGGCGCACTCTTTCTCGCAATTCATCTCACCTCCTGTAGAGGAGGGAGAATTCTTGCTGAGCGCTTGTTAAATGCTAGACGATCTTACAGAGAATGAGCACATTTTTTGTGCAAGCATACAAGGATTGAGTATTGGGTAAATTTGTTCGATTTTGGTTGACTTATCTTTCCTTTTTTGCTAATATATTGGCGAAGATTAAACGTTAAGGAGATGTTTGAAATGAAAAGCATAAAAATCAGCCTTTCCTCAATAAATGACGTCAGAGATTTTGTGGACGTTGTCCGCAAATATGATATGGAAATAGATTTATCAAGCGGGAGATATGTAGTAGACGCAAAGTCCATTATGGGTATTTTCAGTCTTGATCTTCTCAAGCCCATTACATTGACGGCATATTCTGACAACACAGAAAAGCTCTTTGAAGAACTTGACAAGTACGTAATAAAAGAATAAGGAACAGGTGAGACCGCTATTTGGCGGTCTTTTCATTAAGATCATGGTAAAATACACTGCAGCTTTTGCAACCCTGGGTTGCAGGACAAACCAATACGAGACGGATGCACTCGCAGAGAAGATGAAATCTGCGGGATTTATAGTGCGCTCTTTTTCGGAAAAAGCCGATGTGTATGTCATAAACACTTGCTCTGTTACAGCAGAAGCGGACAGAAAGTCAAGGCAGTTCATTCGACGTGCAAAGAGCACTAACCCCGATGCAATTGTGATTGTTATGGGATGCTACAGCCAGTTGAATCCGGATCAGGTAAAAGAACTCGGCGCGGATTATGTGTGCGGAAACAGAAACAAGATGTCTGCATGTGAATATGCTCTGAATGCACTGTCCGGAAAAGAAAAGAGAAGGGCTCAGGTTCTGGATCTGAAAAATGCCCCGTATGAGAACTGCGGTCTTGTCGGAATAGAGAAAAATGCTGAAAGAGCATTTCTGAAAATTGCGGACGGCTGCGACAACGAATGCACTTACTGCATCATAAGAAAGGCAAGAGGTCCCGTTGTTTCAAGAGCACCGGAAGAAATCAAAAAAGAGGCTGAAGTATTTGCCCAAAACGGATACAAAGAAATTGTTCTGACGGGAACAGAGATAGCGTCATACGGAAGGGAAAACCGCAGATATACTCTTAAAGATGCCATATCTGCAGTCTGCAGTGCAGACGGTATTGAAAGGGTCAGAATCGGATCGATTGAACCGTCTGTTCTGAGAGAAGACTTTATTGAATACCTTGCGTCAGAAGAAAAATTCATGCCTTCCTTCCACCTGTCGCTACAGAGCGGAAGCGCAAGTGTGCTTGCCAGGATGAAGAGAAAATACAACCCTGAAATGGTTCTGAAGTCCGTCAAGAAAATCCGTTCGCTGATGCCTGACGCCGGCTTTTCGGCAGATATAATTGTGGGATTTCCGGATGAAACCGACAAAGAATTTGAAGACACGTGCAGACTGGCAAAGGAAATAGGGCTCTACCATGCACACATATTCCCGTATTCGGACAGAAAAGGCACGGAAGCTTCTCTGATGAACGGAAAAGTGCCTGCTGAAGTAAAGAACAGAAGACTGAGTATTCTTTCTGAAATCTGCAAAGAATCGGCAGAAGAGCAGTTTAAGTTCTTCATAGACAACAGAATACCTCTCTCGGTACTGTTTGAAGAAAAGAAAAACGGAATGTGGCTCGGCCATGCTCAGAACATGTTTGATGTCGAATATGACAGCTCGGAAGATCTGAGCGGTCAGACATTGATCTTGCTTGCAAAAGAATACAGAAACGGAGTTGTGACGGCTGCGTCACTTGGCGGGATATGAGAATATTTGAAATTACCGGAAATGATGCCGGGCAAAGACTGGACAAGTTCATAACCAAAGCAATGCCTATGTTTCCAAAATCCATGATGTACAAGGCCATAAGGACAAAGAAAATTAAGGTAAACAGGAAGAGAGCAGAAATAGGTCAGATGCTCAATGAAGGCGACACAGTTCAGGTATTTGTAAAGGAAGAGTTTTTTGCCACGTCGGACAATCAGTTCTACAAAAACATCAAACCTTCTTTTGCAACTGTTTATGAAGACAGTAACATCCTCGTTGTAAATAAGCCTGTGGGCCTGCTGTGTCACTCAGACCAGAACGAGGAAAAGGATACTTTAATAGAACAGATTAAGGGTTACCTGTGGAAAAAAGGAGAGTATGACGACAAGCTCGAAAACTCCTTTGCTCCGTCCCTGTGCAACAGAATAGACAGAAATACGGCGGGTCTTGTAATTGCTGCAAAGAATGCACCTTCTCTCAGGGCGATGAACGAGATAATAAAGGAGAGAACAGTCAAAAAGTATTATCTGTGTCTCCTTCAGAACATGCCGAAAAAGACAGAAGACACAATCGAAGGGTATATAGTGAAGGATTCTTCGAACAACATGGTAAAAGTATATAAGGAAAAGCCTAGGTTCGGAGATGCAAAAAAAGCAGTCACAAAGTACAGAATAGTCGGCAGAACGGAAGACGGAATACTGTGCGAAGTTGAACTTGTCACGGGAAGAACCCATCAGATCAGGGCACAGATGGCATACATCGGATGTCCTCTTGTAGGCGAAGGGAAATATGCAGTTCAAACCGGCGAGAGAGCACCGGGAATGAAAAACCAGGCACTATGTGCATATAAGCTGGTGTTTGATGATATTCTTCCATCTCCTCTTGAGTACCTTGAGGGGAAGACAATTCAAATTGGCGAAAAAGATATACCTTTTGCCGGTTCAATCATGTTGAAAAAGAAATAAGCAGAGTATATAATAAATGCGACAATATTAATGGCCGGTGGGCCAATTAGGAGGAAGTATTATGAGCACACTTCACGTTATTGATCATCCACTTATTCAGCACAAACTCAGTTACATGAGAAAAAAAGAGACAGGTCCTAAGGATTTCCGTCAGTTGCTGGATGAAATCTCCATGCTTATGGGTTATGAAGTAACAAGAGATTTTCCGACAAAAGAAATTGAGATTGAGACACCTATCTGCAAGGCGACAGTCAACATCATCGCAGGCAAGAAAGTTGCCATCGTTCCGATACTACGTGCAGGACTCGGAATGGTTGACGGTTTATTGAACCTTGTGCCGGTTGCCAAAGTCGGACACATCGGTTTGTACAGAGACCCAAGAACACATTTGCCGGTAGAATATTACTGCAAACTCCCGAACGATATCGAAGAGAGAGTAGTAATTGTTGTTGACCCGATGCTCGCAACAGGCGGCAGTTCATCCGATGCCATTACAAAACTTAAAGAGCACGGATGCACAAACATTAGACTTATGTGCCTTGTTTCAGCACCCGAAGGAATCAGAAAAGTTCAGGCAGACCATCCTGATGTAGATATTTACACAGCTGCAGTTGATGAAAAACTCAACGAAAATGCTTACATCGTACCGGGTCTCGGTGATGCAGGCGACAGACTTTACGGAACTAAGTAAAAATCGAAAAATATTCTATTGACAATCGTTTTTCAATGTGTTATACTCGCGTATGCAAAAACAAAGTAGGGCGTCTCCGTCCTCACCTTACCACAATGTGAGTTGGGTTAATAACGTATTGTCAGAGATATATTTGTGACATTTACTCGCGGAGAACCTTATCTTGGTTTTCCGCGATATTTATTTTTTCGGAGGTGTACTATCAGTACCAATAGTAAAGACTTACTCACAAACGAGAAGATCAATGCAGCACAGGTCAGACTTATAGGACCATCTGGCGAACAACTCGGTATCGTCAGTTCAACAAGCGCACTTCAAACTGCATATGACAAGAATCTTGATCTTGTTATGATTGCTCCGACCGCACAGCCGCCGGTATGCAAGATTATGGATTACGGCAAGTATCGCTTTGAGTGTGACAAGCGTGAGAAGGAAGCAAAAAAGAAACAGCAGATCATCGAAACAAAAGAAATCCAATTGACCTGCAACATAGGAGAGCACGACATCCAGACAAAACTGACAGCAGCCCGCAGATTCTTATCCAGCGGAAACAAAGTCAGAACAATTGTCAAGTTCAAAGGACGTGAAATGCGTCATACTGAAATAGGATATACTTTGCTCGACAGATTTATAAGTGAATGTTCCGAACTCGGACAGTGCGACAAAGCACCGGTCCTTGAAGGAAGAAACCTCACGGCTATCATTTTACCAATCAAGAAGTAATTATCGCGGATAACGCATTACAAGAAGGGAAGTATTTAAAATGCCTAAGATTAAAACACACAGCTCTACCGCAAAGAGATTTACTGTTAAAAAGAGCGGTATTGTAAAAATGAACAGCAACGGACGCCGTCATAAACTCGGCATCAAAACACCTAAGCGCAAGAGACAGCTCAGACGTGATGCTTATCTCAGCCCATCTATGACAGCCAATGTTAAGGCTCAGATTCACAAATAAGGTATTACAGGAGGTAAGTTAAAATGGCTAGAGTTAAAGGCGCGATGATGACGCGTAAAAGAAGAAATAAAACATTAAAACTTGCAAAAGGTTACTGGGGTGCCAAGAGCAAACACTTCAAGATGGCTAAAGAAGCCGTTATGAAGAGCGGAAACTATGCATTCATCGGACGTAAACTGAAAAAGAGAGACTTCAGATCTCTTTGGATTACAAGAATTTCTGCAGGCGCTAAGGCTAACGGCATGAACTATTCAACATTTATGCACGGACTTAAGGTTGCCGGAGTTGATCTCAACAGAAAGATGCTTGCTGAACTCGCAGTAAACGACAAGGAAGCTTTCGCAGCTCTTGTTGAAACAGCAAAAAAGGCTAAATAATTAAAATCAAGACCAAAGCTATGTATATGCTTTGGTTTTTGGCTATTTGAGGAACGCTGATTTGAATTACAAAGGAATCATCAGTTCCAGACAGAATTCCCTCGTTGTCATTGCGAGAAGCCTTCGCAACAAAAAGGACAGAGACGAAAGCGGACTGTGCTTTTTTGAAGGAGAAAAACTGTTTGAAGAGGCCGTTAAGAGCGGTGTAAATCTTAAATATGTTTTTTCGCTTTCCAAGAACAGGAAATACTGCAGTGAACTGCTCAAAAACACCAATTGCGAATTGTACGAAGTAAACGATTCGGTATATGAAAAGATTACATGCGAAAACTCACCAGAAGGGATATTTTGCGTATGTAATAAGTTTTCGCGCGAAAAAAGAAACACGGGTTTATCCATGTTTCTCGACGGCGTATCAGACCCAGGCAATCTCGGAACGATAATCCGCTGCGCCGAAGCATTCGGAGCAGAAGAAGTTGTGACATCCGAAGACAGCGTGGATTTGTATTCGCCTAAAACAATTCGCGCATCCATGGGCTCCATATTCAGAATGAGTGTCAAGGAATCAGCCAATCTCGCAGATGAGATTGACAAGAAAAAGAGTGAAGGATACAAGGTATATTCTTCAGTACTTGAAGACAGGTCCAGGACGCTGGACAGCATTCCGAAAGAAGACAAGGTTGTGTTCATAATCGGAAATGAAGCCAATGGAATAAGTGAGAAAATCAAAAATGCAAGTGATGGGAATGTATACATACCAATGTGTAACGGACCCGAGTCACTCAATGCTTCTGTTGCAGCCGCAGTAATTATGTGGGAAAACAGAAGAATCAAATAGGAAGAACAAATATTGTTAAGGGGGAACCTCGGAAAAACATCGAGGGAACCATATAGATGAGTAATTTAGTTATAATAGAGTCCCCGGGAAAGGTAAAAACTATCAAGTCATGTCTGGGCAAGAATTACGATGTAATTGCTTCAGTCGGACATGTAAGAGATTTGCCGAAAAGCAGCCTCGGGATAGATGTAAATAAAGATTTTGAACCCAAGTACGTTGTGATTCAGGGAAAGACAAAGGTCATAAACGAACTCAAACAGAAGGCAAATGAAGCCGACAGAGTTTTCCTGGCAACCGACCCTGACAGAGAAGGCGAAGCCATTTCATGGCACCTTTCAAAAGTGCTCGAACTCGATGAAGACAAGACGGACAGAGTCACTTTTAACGAAATAACAAAAACAGCGGTACAAAAGGGTATAGAATCTCCGAGAAAAATAGACATGGATCTTGTCAACTCACAGCAGGCAAGACGAGTACTCGACAGACTTGTCGGATACAAGCTCAGCCCGTTCTTGTGGAAGACAATCAAGAGCGGCCTGTCAGCAGGTCGAGTTCAGTCTGTCGCTGCAAGAATAATTGTCGAAAGAGAAGAAGAGATTCAGGCGTTCAAACCGGAAGAATACTGGACAATTGATGCCGTTCTCAGCACCTCTAAAAGAGCCATAGTCAATGCAAAGTATTACGGAAATTCAGTGGACAAGAAAACTGAAATAAAGAGCAAAGAAGAGGCTCAGGCAATACTTGATGCAATTGAAGGCGGACAATTTGTAGTAGTCGGAAGCACAAAAGAGAAGAAACAGAAAGCTCCTCAGCCTCCTTTCACTACATCGACAATGCAGCAGGAAGCTTCAAGAAGATATGGTTTCCAGACAACGAGAACCATGAAGATTGCCCAGCAGCTCTACGAAGGTGTCGGCCTTGGCAAAGAATTCGGCGGAGATCACGGTATCATAACATACATGAGAACCGACTCTTTGAGAATTGCAGATGAAGCTGCATATGCCGCTAAGGAATACATTGAAAATACGTTCGGAAAAGAGTATTATCCGAGCAAGAGAAGAGTATATAAGACAAAGAACTCAGCTCAGGATGCTCACGAAGCAATCAGACCTTCGGATATGAATCTCAACCCTGAAAAACTCAAAGGTGTCCTGACAAGCGAACAGTATAAGCTGTATAAACTCATCTGGAACAGATTTATTGCAAGCCAGATGAAAAATGCTGAACTCGAAGTGCTTTCACTGGATATCGAATGCAACGGAAAATTCTTCAAAGCCAGCACATATGACGTGGCATTCAAAGGATTTACCGCAGTTTCAGGCATTGAGGAAGAGGAAGACGAAGAGAAGAGAGAAAAGATTCCGAATATAGATAAAGACGAGATACTCAAACTCGAGTCAATTGCTCCCAAGCAGAACTTCACAGAGCCCCCTCCGCACTTCAACGAGGGATCTCTTGTCAAATTCCTTGAAGAAAAAGGAATCGGACGTCCGAGTACATATGCCACGATTATTTCCACAATTATCGAAAGAGGATATGTTGAAAGAGACAAAAAGAATCTCACATCAACTCCTCTCGGAAAAACAGTAGTCGAAGTAATGAAGGAAAATTTCCCTGAGTATGTTGACTACAAATTCACAGCTGATGCGGAGACAAAACTTGACTCCATAGCACAGGGCGAACATACATACAATGAAGTCATCTCAAAATTCTATGACGATTTCAACAAATGTCTTGACAAGGCTAACAAAAATGCTCCTTCCAAGAGAATAAAAATACCGGTTGAAGAGACAGATTATGTATGTGATAACTGCGGAAGAAAAATGGTCATCAAGCATGGTCCTTATGGCAAGTTTTTGGCTTGCTCAGGCTATCCGGAATGCAAGAATACAATGCAGCTTGACAAGAATGGAAACATAATTCAGAAGGTCGAAAAAGCTGAACCTGTTCCGACAGACATGATCTGCGATAAATGCGGAAAACCGATGGTTTTACGGACAGGAAAATACGGCAGTTTCTATGCGTGCACGGATTATCCAAAATGCAAGACAACAAAACCCGTTCCGGATCCGATTGGTGTGCCATGTCCGAAATGCGGAAGAGATATACTCAAAGTCAAGAGCAAATCGGGAAGGATTTTCTTCAGATGTGAAGGCTATCCCAAGTGCGATTTTGCAAGCTGGAACAAGCCTGTAGATGAAAAATGTCCGAAATGCGGTTCGATTCTTGTCGAATCCAAAAAGGGAGATTCTTTATACTGCAGCAATCCGGATTGTGATTACAAAAAGAAATAGTTAATCAGCAAACAGAGTCCACGGCATTTGTCGTGGATTTCGTTGTTTTTGGCTCGCGAATTCAGTTGAATTAGCGGGCCAAATAATATATAATATCTTAATCAAGTATTATTTGGAGGGTGCAGTGGAAGAAAAGACAATGAGTTATCCCAGGGATCCGGCGATTCTCGAGAAAAAGATCAATTACTTTTTCAACAGCAAAGACTTGCTGTACATGGCTTTGAGACACTCATCTTATGTTAACGAATCCAGAACAAATATCCAGTCAAATGAAAGACTCGAGTTTCTGGGAGATTCAATACTTTCAGCCATTACAAGCAAATATATATACGATAAATTTCCGGACAAAAACGAAGGTGAGTTGTCAAGCATCAGAAGACAGATTGTCGAAAGAGATTCACTCGCACAATTCGCAAGACAGATAGAACTGGGTGAATATCTTTTCCTCGGAAAAGGTGAAGAGAAAAACGGCGGCAGAAACATAGAGTCAAATCTTGAAGATGCATTCGAGTCACTCGTGGCCGCAATATATCTTGACGGCGGAATAGACAAAGCAAGACAATTTGTTCTTCCTTTTGTCATCAGCTCAACAAACATCATTAAGAGAGAACACAACCTTCAGGATCCGAAATCCATTCTTCAGGAAAAAGTCCAGGAGACTCCCGGAGAGAAACTTCAGTACGTCATAGTATCAGAGTCCGGACCCGACCACAACAAAACATTCATCTGTGAAGCGAGAATCAACAGCAATGTTTTCGGTAGAGGAATAGGAAAGAGCAAGAAGGAAGCTGAAAAAGAAGCTGCCAAAAACGCTTTGGAGTTAATAGGAATCAAATTTGACGAAACAGATTAATGAAAAAACATATTAACATCCCCATATTCATCCCTCACATGGGATGTCCTCACAACTGCATTTTCTGCAATCAGGTGAAGATTTCCGGACACTCAAGACCGGATTTCGGAAATATTAAAAGCGAGATAGAGAATGCACTGGAGACAACTGATCCGGAAAAGCAGGAAATACAGCTTGCGTATTTCGGAGGAAGTTTTACCGGAATTGACAGAGAAGATCTGGAATACCTTCTCAGATTGGGAAAAGAATTTATTGACTCCGGCAGAATAGACTCGATGAGATGTTCGACAAGACCGGACTATATAGACGAAGATATTATCAGGCTCCTGAAAGGGAACGGAATGAAGACCGTTGAACTCGGCATTCAGAGCTGTTCGGATGAGGTTCTGAAAATCAACGAGAGAGGACATACAGCAGAGCAGTCGGAAAGGGCAGCAAAGCTAATAGTAAACTCAGGTATGCAGTTTGTGGGTCAGATGATGGTTGGTCTGCCGGGTTCTGACGAAGAAAAAGAAATACAGACTGCAGAAAAGATATCCGAGTGGGGAGCAGTCGGGGCAAGAATTTATCCGTGCATTGTATTGAAGAATACAAAACTGTCGGAAATGGCAGAGAGCGGAGATTATGTTCCGATGACAACTATTCAGGCGGCACAAAGAAGCGAGAATGCATTTGAAGTGTTTATTCGTCACGGAGTTGACGTAATAAGAATAGGACTTCAGTCGACAGATTCTCTTACATCGGGAAGTGATGTGGCATGTGGAGAATATTCAGAGTCTGTCGGAGAGATGTGCATTGCAATATACTTTGACAAGCTGCTGAGAAAACAACTAAACGGAAAAGATTGCCTCGGAAAGACAGCTTGCGTATATGCGAATCCGAAGAGAATTTCATCCGTTGCAGGATATAAGAAAGAAAACAAAAACAGGATAATCAAAGAATATGGTCTTTTCGACATGAAGATCAAGGGAGATCCGAATGTCGAAGAATTTGAACTGAGAACGACCATAGTCGCGAGGTAAAGAGTGAAATTAAAATCAATCGAAATGCAGGGATTTAAGTCATTCCCCGACAGAACAAAATTGAATTTCGACCAGGGTATCACCATAGTTGTCGGTCCTAACGGAAGCGGAAAGTCCAATATTTCGGATGCCGTGAAGTGGGTTTTAGGCGAGCGTTCGCCAAAGAGCATCCGCGGTGTCAAAATGGAAGACGTTATTTTCTCAGGCTCCGAAAAGAGAAGTCCGATGGGCTATGCAGAAGTCACAATTACTTTTGATAACTCGGAAGAGGCCGGAAAAGTAGATTCATTCGGAGAATATGACGAGATTGCGGTAACCCGTCGCTACTACAGAGCGGGTGACAGCGAGTACTTCATAAACAAAAAGAAAGTTCTTGCAAAAGATATTACGGAGCTGTTTCTCAACACCGGTATAGGTAAAAACGGCTATTCAATTGTCGGCCAGGGAAAGATAGATGAGATTATTTCTTCCAAGAGCGAAGACAAGAGAAAAGTGTTCGAAGAGGCATCCGGTATAGCGAAATACAGATACCAGAAAGAAGAAGCTGAGAGAAAACTTGAGGGTACAGTAGAAAACCTCATAAGACTCGAAGACATAGAAAACGAACTCAAGTCAAGAATAGGACCTCTCGAAAGAGATTCTGAAAAGGCAAAGAAATATCTCGAGATATTTGAACAGAAAAAATCCATAGACGTTTCACTCGCAGTTTACGATCTTGACAATGCCAAATCGGAAAAAGAAAAACTCGAAGAGAATATCGCCGGTCTCAAAGCCGAACTTGATGTTGCGGATTCGGATTTGCAGGATGTCGACAGAGAGTACGAAGAAATATCCAACACAAGCTCCAATAACAGACTGGAACTTGAGCGTGTATCAAACGAACTCAGCGACAGCATTGAAAAGGCATCAAAATCTTTGAGCAGTGCAGAACTGTCCAAGAACGACAATATTCACCTTACGGAAAAACTCGACGAAATTAAGGCAAGACTCGAATCGGAAACCAAACAGATGGAATCCGATAGTGAACTTGCGTATGAAAAAGGCAATCTGCTCGCTTCAAGTGAACAGAAGATAGCAACTCTCAAACAGGAATGTGAAAAGCTGCAGAACGACAGCGACGAACTGGAAACCGAACTCGAAAAGACCGAGAAAGCTCTGAAGGAGTCTATCGAGGATTCCGAAAGAATTCATTCTGCAGATGTTGATGAAAAAATAAGACTGTCTGCTGTTGAGACAAGCAAGGGTGCAGGTGAGGAAAGACTTTCATCTATTAAAGAAGACATTACAAATAACGAGTCCGACCTTGCACTTCTTCAGGGAAGATATGAACAGGGACAGAAGCTGCTCGGCCAGTATGAAAAACAAATTGAGGAAATCCAGTCCAAGTACGACGAGTCCGAAAACAACAAAGCGCAGTTGAGCGAGACTCTTTCCAAACTTTCAAACGACAAAAATGAAGTATATCTCCAGATTACACAGAGAAGACACAGACTTCAGACATTTGAGAGAATGGAAGAACTGCTGGAGGGTTATTCACAGGCCGTAAAGACCATCATGAGTGACTTCAAGAACGGGTACATGAAAAAGCCGGACGGAACAAATCCGGCAATCTACGGACCGGTTTCAAAGATAATTACAGTTCCGGAAGAATATGCAACTGCACTCGAAGTTGCACTAGGTCCCGGTCTGCAGAACATAGTTGTCGAAGATGAAGAAACAGCTAAATATGCAATCAGATATCTGAAAAACAAAAATGCAGGACGTGCCACATTCTATCCGACCACCACAATGCGCGGAACACCTATTGACGGAAAAGAACTCGGCATTACCGGAATAGACGGATATGTTTCAATAGCTCATGACCTTGTCAGCTGCGATGACAAATTCAGATCGATTATAGACTACCTTCTAGGCAGGACAATAATCGCAAAGACAATGGACGAAGCCAATGTCATAGCAAAGAAACTGAACTATAAATACAAAGTGGTCACACTCGACGGACAGGTAATCAATGCCGGAGGAAGCTTTACGGGCGGTTCTGCTGCCAATGACTCCGGAATGCTGTCCAGACATTCACAGACCGAAAGACTCAACCAGGAAATCAGCAAACTGGAAAAACAGGACTCAAAACTTCAGTCCGAAATAGACGAAGTAAACGAAAAACTCTCTTCATGCGAAGAGACTTCTGCTGACCTTAAGACAAAGTTGTCCATCATATCCACAATGTTCAATGCAGAACAGATTCAGAACAAGGAATTTGAAACACAGATTTCGGACATCCAGAAGACATTGAATCAGCTCAGAGATGAATCATCCGGCATCGAACTCAACATTCGTGCAGGAGAAGACAACGAGGCAGAAATTGCAGAAAAGCGCAGACAGTACGAAGAATCTCTCAAGAAGATTGACCAGCAGGTCGAAGAATATAACGGCAAAAAAGAAGAACTTGAGCAGAAACTCAATGATTCAAGAACCGTTTTGTCCGAAAAATCTCTGGCTCTGGCAGTTGAACTGAAAAATGCGGCTTCGCTCAAGGAAGAGTTCGACAGGCTCACTCTCAGCAGCAGAACACATTCAGAAGAAGTGTCTCAGCTCAATGAAAGAAAAGCGGATATCATAGCAAGCATTGATGAAAACATCAGAAAGGTTGAAAATGCCTCAAGCCTTGCAGGTGAGCTGTCCAAGAAGAGAAGCGAACTGGAAGAGAGAAAGAAGAAACTGTCCCAGCTGTCAGAAGAGTTGGAAGAGAAATCATTCAAGATAAACAACAAGCGCAAAGCATATCAGGAAAAACACGACCTCGCATTTACGGCACTGACCAAGGCTGAAACCGTGCTTGAAAAGAATGACGAAAAGACAAAGAAACTCATAGACTTCCTGTTTGATGAGTATGATCTCACCCCGTCTGAAGCGCGCGGAGCAAACTATCCGAAGATTACAGATAAGAGCAGAAGCGAATCTGTTTCGATTCAGAACAAGCTGAAGAGCGAGATTAAGTCTTTGGGCAACGTAAACGTCGGAGCGATTGAAGAGTACAAAGAAGTCAAGACAAGGTATGATGAACTTTCTGTTCAGACTCAGGATCTCAGAACTTCAAAAGAAGATTTGATGAAGATCATATACGACCTTGAAGAGCAGATGA
>JAILLB010000047.1 GCA_024693345.1 Clostridiales bacterium | reverse complement strand
GAATGCGTGCATTTACTTTTATCATAAGGGTCTGATAAAGTACACGGGCGTTATGCTTAAGGGCAAAATGGAAGTGCTGACCGACCAGAATACAAAAGATATCATCTGGCGCAAAGGCGACACTGTATTCTATAAGGGCGGCGTTACCGATCCTGACTATTGTGTTTTGAAATTCACGGCGGATAACGGAAGGTTTTATTGCGATTTGAAAACGGAGAATTTTTCAATCAACTAATACAAATTCCGGTTTGACGAGTTGTTAACACATTACGTTTATACCTTCTTACTGCTGTCTTTCTTACGAGCCTGAGAACGAAGTAGCAAGACAATTGTACCGTTCATTCGGATTCGAAGAAAAAGAACTGCCTGATGGCTGGTATGAAGTTCCTGCAGTTCTGAAATTGTAATCACTAGAAGAAGAGAAAGGATTTTTGATTATGAAGAAATTATTGATTTTGATACTCATCGTGGCCATGGCACTTTCTGTATTGTGCGGATGCGGCAGTAAAAATGATGAACAAAAAGAGTACATTGGCATTATATCCGCAATGGACAATGAAATTGATGTTTTGCTGAAAGAAGCCAAGATCGAGCGAGTAGATACCATTGCAGGGGTGGATTATCACATCGGGACTCTACATGGACAGTCCGTTATTATCACAAGGGCAGGCATAGGAAAGGTTCGCGCTTCATCCGGTATTACTGCAATGTTTAACAGGTATCCGATTTCCATGGTTCTTTTCACAGGTATTGCAGGCGGAGTCGCAGAAGATTCTCAGGTACTTGACGTGGTTGTAGCGACCAGTCTTGTGGAACACGACTATGGAGTTATATCCAATGAGGGATTTGTCTGGCGTTCAGGCGATCCAGGAATCGGAAATCGAACGGGTGAATACTATAACTGCAGTCCTGAATTGGTCGATTTAGCTTACACTGCTGCTGTCGAAATTGTCGGCAAGGAGCGCGTGCACAAAGGAGTCATCGCAACCGGTGACCAATTCATTGCTTCCGAATCATACGTTCAGAGACTTCGTGACGACTATGACGCAACAGCCTGTGAAATGGAAGGTGCTTCCGTTGCCGTTGTGTGCATCAATTACGGAAAACCATTTGTTGTGATACGTACATTATCCGACATGGCAGACGGAAATGCTCACGAGAGTTATGAGAACTTCGGAGATATTGCAGGAGCAAACTCAAGTCACATCATTCTCAAGATGCTGGAATCCATCGATAATTGATGTTTTTGTTTTTTCCGCGTCAAAAAAATAGTTCGGAGATTGACAAAACGCTATGTGTACGTTATAATGTACATTTAGAGAGGTGATATTATGACTAACACAAATGCTACCAACTTGCGCAAAAACCTATTTGAATACCTTTCGCAAGCAGTAAAGTTCAATGATGTAATCAATGTGAGCACCAAAGATGGTAATGCGGTTATTTTGTCTGCCGAGGATTACAATGGGATAATGGAAACTATATATCTCATGTCCGATAAGCGGGTTTTAAACGATATTTTAAAGAGCAAAAAAGAGCCTTTGGAACAAGGAACCATATACAACCCATCGGAGGAATGGTAATGTTTCAAGTAGTTCTCTCCAAGAAAGCAGTTGAACAAATCAAATATCTCAAAGCGGCAAAATTAGATGGAAAAGCAAGGAGTCTGTTGGATGTAATTGCTGAAAATCCATTCAAGACTCCTCCTCCGTATGAAAAACTAGTGGGAGATCTTCAAGGTCTATATTCGAGAAGAATTAATCAAAAACACAGATTGGTATATGATGTTTTGGAAGATTTGCAGATTGTCCACGTTTTGTCTATGTGGACACACTATGAATCTTGATACTTTTCGCTATAAATAGCATCCAAAGTGAATCTTTTTTGATGAATATTTATTCAACGCAAGTGTGTAGGTTGACACATTTGCGTTTTTTGTCAACAATCGTGCTGAAAAAATCAAAATAATTCCGTTTTTTCTTGTTTTTAATTGACTTTTCGGACTTTTTTGGTATAATATCCATACGTATAATTATGCGCGGCTTAGGCAGTCGCGCACAGCACAAAAAGCAGAGCAAAAGTAAAGAAAGAACCAAATTGAAAAACAGCAAAGAACCAAGGTACAAAATTGATGAGAATGGCGAGGAGCTCACCTTTGAAGAACTGCTTTCAAGGTACCAGCCACTAATCAATTCAGCAGCAATGAACTGCAAAAACATATACAAACTGAGAGAGTGTGACATTGATGATCTCAAGCAGATTTCATACATTGCTCTTTTCAATGCAGCAAGACATTATTCACCGGATAAAAGTGTCACTTTCGGTGCATATGCGAAGACCTGCATAGTAAACGCTCTGCAGAATTATGCAAAGAAGCAGCTCAAGGACTCAAGTGAATCCGTTCTTCTCGACGATGAACTTTTGCAGGGAGACTCTTTTGATTCACCTGAAACCGTCGTTGTATCAAATGAATATATAGAAGAACTCAAGAGCAGAATCAACGCTTCCCTTTCGGATTACGAAAAGAAAATTCTAAAACTGTACATCAGCAATTACTCATACGAAAAAATGGCTGACATGACAGGAAAATCCGTAAAAAGCGTGGACAATGCAATCACAAGAATCAAAAGTAAGATAAAAATCATTATAAACAGACAATAAGCCCGAATAGCTTAATAAAAGCGTTGTCAATCAAAGATGATGGTCAAAGTCCGTCTTGGGGCATAAATCATAAACCGTTACACAACAAAAGCGAGGTATTTTTCATGTACGAAGACAAAACACTGGTTTGCAAAGACTGTGGCAAGGAATTTGTATTCACCGCCGGTGAACAGGAATTCTACGAGACCAAGGGTTTTTCTGAGCCGATAAGATGTAAGGAATGCCGTGACGCCAGAAAGGCAGCTGGAGCTCAAAAAAAGCCTAGAGAACTTTTTGATGCAGTTTGTGCAGAATGCGGAAATCCATGTAAGGTTCCGTTTGAGCCAGTAGAAGGCAGACCTGTTCTTTGCTCTGAATGTTTCAAGAAGAGAAAAGAAGCTGCAGAAACAGTTTGATTGACATCTTAAAAGAGAAAAACGGACGCTTCGGCGTCCTTTCCTTTTGCCTTTTTTCAATTGACACTATTTAATATGTTTGATATAATTAATGGTTGTAATGGAGGCTGCTATGAAAACAAGGATCTTTTGCATAATGCTGGTAATCATACTCATATTCTCAGTACTCGCATCATGCTCAAACAAGAATGATGACACACCTCAAGGAATGATGAAAATAGGGAGTGAAGCAAACACATATTCCCTTTATGTTCCGACAACCTGGGAAGAAAAATCTTCAACAGGATTCACAAGTGCGGCCTGCTCGGACAAGAGCAACATCTCTTTGCAGGTACTGGCAGTCAGAGGCATATTCACAAACGGAAAAGACGGCTATGCCATTATGACAAACAACGACACATACTATGAGATGAACGAGTATTTCACCAAAGAGTACTTCCCTTACCTTGAATCAACTTTTGCAAATATTGAACTCAAAGAGAGTTATACATCAAACCAGTCATTCGGAGGATCCACTTATACAGCTAAGTATATTTACACAATATCTGTAGACAAAACCGAGTACACAGTTATGCAAATCTTCTCGGCTCACGACAGCTCCATATACATTTTCACATACACTGCAACAACAAATAACTACAACCTCCACTTGAATGAAGTGGATCTAATCATAGAAAACTTCAAATATTGACAGGCAGGCGGGTAATCTGCCTGTTTTTGCCTTGCGAGAAATCATGGAACACTACTTAGACAACAGCGCAACCACTCCCGTTCTGGAGTGCGTTCTGAGCAAAATGAATGAAGTATATACTTCGGAATACGGCAATCCTTCCAGCTTACACGAAAAAGGTTACACTGCTCAGAAAATAATAGAGGAAGCGAAGAAGACAATTCTTTCAACTCTGCTGCCATCCGGTAAAAATCCGGTTGCAAAACAGCTCATTTTCACTTCGTGCGGAACTGAAGCCACAAACCTTGCAATTCTCGGATTTGCCGCAAGCAAGCCGAGAAACAGCGGAAAGAAATTCATCTTCGGAGAAACCGAGCACGCCTCGGTCATTAGCTGCGCCAAACATCTTGAATCCTGTGGATATAAAGTCGCTTTCATCCCTTCTCCCAAAGGGATATGGGACATGGAAAAATATGTGCAGGAATTGAATTCTGACACTGTTTTTGTATCCGCCATGCTCGTCAACAACGAGACAGGTGCAGTCAACAATGTGAGTGAAATATTCAGACTCGCAAGAGCAGTCAATCCAAATGTAATAACTCATTGCGATATAGTGCAGGGATACATGAAATTCCCCAAGAACCTGTTTTCTTCTGCTGACATGCTCACTCTGAGCGCACATAAAATCGGAGGACCAAAAGGTGTAGGTGCTCTTTATGTTTCAGAAAACGTTCTGAAAGCCAGAGCTCTCTCCCCCGTCATATTCGGAGGCGGTCAGGAAAACGGATTCAGATCAGGAACGGAAAACGTAGCCGGCATCGCAGGTTTTGCTGAAGCGGTTAAATACTTCCGTGACAATTATGCAAAGATAAGCAGCCTCTTCTCAGAGCTGTATGACTACACTGCTGACTCTCTGAAAAATACAGGAAGCGACAGAATTGTCATCAATACACCAGAGACAGATCTAAAAGCAACCCACATAATGAATGTTACAGTAAAAGGAATAAGAAGCGAGACAATGCTTCACTTCCTGTCGTCAAAGAATATATATGTATCGAGCGGCAGCGCGTGCGCTTCCAACACGAATTCAAAGAGCCACGTTCTCAAGAGCTTCGGCCTTGATGACAAAGATATAGATTCATCTATACGTATAAGCTTTGGCATACAGAACACAAAAGAAGATGTTGATGCCCTTGTCCTTGCAGTAAAAGAAGGGCTTGACACTTTATCCAAAAGGAATTGACAATGGCAGAATTATTGAAATCCATAACTGCATATTCGCCCGAAGAAACAGAAAAGGCAGGGGCAGAATTTTCTTCTCTTCTAAAGACAAAAGACTTTGTTGCCCTGAAAGGAGATCTCGGGGCCGGAAAGACAACATTCGTGAGAGGAATTGCATCCGTTCTGTGTCCCGGAGCCAGAGTTCAGAGCCCAACATATACTGTCGTCAATGAATACAGGGGCAATGTCCCGCTGTTTCACTTTGATATGTACAGGATAACGGATGAAGATTCTCTGTACGGAATCGGTTTCTACGACTATCTTCAGAGAGATGGCATTTCCGTGTGCGAGTGGAGTGAGAAAATAGAGGAATATCTTCCGGAAAACATATATGTCGTTGAAATAGACAGAACGGAAGACAACAGCGGAAGAACAATAAAGATTTACAGGTGAACCATGTATATACTAGCGGCCGATACAACGGCAAAAACAGCGACAGCGGCAATTAACAGAGACAAAGAATGCATTGCCCTTGTTCAAAAGACAGAAGCGGTTACCCACAGTGAGATACTGCTTCCCGAAATTGACAAGTTGCTCAAGCAGTCGAATTTAAAGATTTCGGATATAGACATTTTCGCAATCTCCTCCGGTCCCGGTTCGTTTACCGGAGTAAGAATCGGAGTCTCACTCATCAAAGGTCTCAGCTTTATGTCAAATAAGCCGGTAGTGGGAGTATCCAGTCTGGAAGCCCTCGCGGAAAACGGCAAAAACATAGGCGGACACTTCATTGCTTGCCCTGTCATGGATGCGAGAAGAAATCAGCTGTATAACGCCGTTTTCGAGTATGACGGACAAACCAGAAAAAGACTCTGTGAAGACAGACTCATTACTTCCGATGCACTCAGTGCAGAGCTTGACAGATTCGACATTCCTATATACTTTTTCGGAGACGGAATCAGCATAGCTTTAAAAGCATATCCAAAAGCTGAGAAGACGCCTGATGAACTCATTTACCAGAATGCAGGTTCAGTTGCATCGCTGGCTCTCGATATATACACCAAAGCCGAGGACAAATCTCAGTTCACAGACACACTGTTGTGTCCCGTGTATCTCAGGGACTCACAGGCAGAACGGGAATACAAACAGAAACAGGGGGAAAACGCACAATGACCAAAATTGCAATAGCTTCAGACCACGCAGGATTTGAGTACAAATCCGCCATCACGGATTATCTGAAAAAGAGAGGATATGAGGTAATTGACTTCGGAACAGATTCTGACAAATCCGTCGACTACCCGGTATATGCGAAAAAGCTTTGTTCAGCCATTCTTTCAGGTCAATGTGAAAAAGGTGTTCTCCTGTGCGGAACAGGAATCGGAATGAGCATGGCCGCCAACAGATTTAACGGTATAAGGGCCGCACTCTGCCCTATTCCCGAGTACGCAAAACTAGCACGCGAGCACAACAATGCAAATGTATTGTGTCTCGGCTCCCGATTCATAGACATTAACACCACCCTCAGGATACTTGATGTTTTTCTGGACTCAGAGTTCCAGGGCGGCAGACACGAAAACAGAGTCAACCAGATTGACATACAATAAAGTGTTTGCTATAATTTAGGATGATAAAAAAATAAAATATAAATTATTTTTTTGAAAGGAAATATTTCAATGAAAAAATTACTGGCAATTTTAGTATCAGTGATGTTTATTCTTGGAACATGCATGAGCATTGGCGCTTCAGTCAATACAGTTGATGACACAAGTGTTGAAGGACAGAAAATTACTTGTGTTGACATGCTTGATTTCACAGAAGCAAACAACAAATGGGCCACTTACAATGAAGAAACAAAGAAGTGGGAAGCAAACTCCAATGAAGATGACTGTTTCAACGAAGATGGTGACCAGTGTGCTGCAATCTGGTACGGAGACTCCAAACAGGGCAACGGCAAATACACATCCGAAAGACTCAGTTGGTCTCTGACATCAAACGGAGAGGTTCTTTCTGTTGAAGCCATAAGCACAAGCACAGCTCCCGGAATTGCATTCGATCTCGATTACTGGGTAACAGGAATCAAAGCCGGAAAAGAAACAAGCGGCGGAGCAGAGTACATGAAGATTCGTATCAGAAACTACAGTTCTGCTCAGCAGTTCACAATCGGTTTCATGACAACGAACATCAACGGCGGTCTTTCTTTCTACACATCAACAATTACTGATGTTAAGATCGCATCCAACTCAGGTGAATGGGCTGAATACATAGTCAGCATTCCGGATGAAAACTCAAACACAAACTACCAGGATCAGCTGACAAAGAACGAAGACGGTGTTCCGAATTCTCGTTATGCTGCCAACCTCACCAAGTTCTTCCTCTTCCCGTTCGGTTATGGCCAGACAGATGGTACAGGCGCATACCAGGGTGCCAAGATGGATATCGACTATGTTGTTATCGGTTCAAAACAGTATGTAACAGATTACAAGAGCGAACTCCAGCAGAAAGAAGACAGCGTTTCTAAGATTGAAATCCAGAAACTTCCTGACAAACTCGCTTATTACTGCGGCGAAACAATCGACCTTGAAGGCATTGAAATCCTCGCAACATATAAAGACGGAACAACAGAAGTTATAGATAGCTGTGACGTAGGCTACAACTTTGAAGAACCCGGAAAGAAAACCATTTCTCTTAAATACGGTGTCGGAACAGCTTCATACGAAGTTGAAGTAACAGGCATTACAAGCATCGAAATCGCAACATTGCCTGAATCACTCACATACACAAAATCATCTATAACAAAGGATGGATTTGCTCCTTCCGATCTCAAGATTAAAGTTAATTATTCAGACGGCGAAAGCGCAGAAATCGGCGTTAACGCAGTTAAACTCGTATATGACTTCTCTACTGTCGGCGACAAGAAAGTTACAGTAAACTATCTTGGATACACAGTACAGTTTGATGTAACAATCATCGACATCGTATCAATCCAGGCTGAAGATCTTGAAAAAGTATACTTCGGACAGGAACTCACAGAGAGTGATCTCACCATCAGCTGCGTTTATTCAGATGAATCAGTTAAGACTCTTTCTGATGCAGCTATCAGCCCCAAGGTTGAGCTCGAATATGAAATCAAGGCTCCCGGCGTAATTGACGTAGTTGTTCATGTAAGCAACGAAACATACGGCATTGATTGCACAACAACAATCAAGGCAACAGTTGCTACACCGACTTCTCTCGATATCGACCTGAAGAACGCAGTTCTCTCAGTTGACGTTGATGCAACATATGATCCTTCTACTCTCAAAGTTAACTATGTTTACGAAGATGGTCATAAATCAGTCCTCACTCCTGACGATTTCAAACTCAGATATGACTTTGGTCAGCCCGGTACAACTCCGGTTACAGTAACAGATAACTATGCAGGCATTTCCGCATCATTTGATGTTGAAGTCAAGGGCATGGATGTTACAACAAAGAAGGATACAACTGAAACAACAGCAAAGTCTGAAACAACAACAAAGCCGAGCACACCGCCCAGCGGCGAATCCGGCAGCCCCGTAGTGATTATAATCATCATCGTAGCAGTTGTAGTAGTTGCAGCAGTAGTTGTAGTTGTAATCATCATGAAAAAGAAAAAGAAATAATCTGAAATAGATTGTCAATCAAATGGATCTGCCTCGTGCAGGTCCATTTTTTTGTTCTATTTCCGGTTTTCTTTTGACTCTGTTTGTGGTATCATTGAATCATAGAAAAAGAAAGGATTCTGGAAGCATGAGCGAAAACAAAATTGCATCAGATCAGCATTCGGTAATAGGTTATTCCCCATCAGGAAAAAAGCTTGAAAGAAACACCCATCCCGATGCACAATGGTTTTTCAATCCCACAAAATTAGGGCTTTTCATTCATTTCGGAATATCCACAGTCGACGGTGACTGCGATATCTCCTGGAGCATGTGGGAAAATCCCGAAAGAAGAAAAAAAGGCAACGGTATCGTAACCCCTGCCGAATATTGGGACTTTGCAAAAAAATTCAATCCGGAATCATTCAATCCCAAAGACTGGCTGAGTGCAGCCAAGGAAGCCGGATTTGAATATGCAGTGTTCACGACCAGACACCATGACGGATTTGCAATGTGGCCGTCTGATGCCGGCAATTTCTCAACCAAAAATTATCTGCACGGAAGAGACCTGGTAAAAGAATATGTCGATGCCTGCCGGGAAGTAGGTCTGAAAGTAGGTCTCTACTATTCCCCGCCTGACTGGAGAGTCAATCAGGACTACATGAACTTTATGAGCGGTGCTCATTCTCAGTCGCATCCTGACAGACCATATTATGACAAATATCACAAAGAAATTGAATCTGTACCTGAGATGCCCAAAGAACATATTGCCGCATACGAGGCGTATGTGAATGCACAGGTTAAAGAGCTACTTACAAGGTACGGAAAGATAGATGTAATGTGGTTTGACGGAACAGTACCGGATCTTTCTCAGGTAATTTCAATAGATGAAATAAGGAAACTCCAGCCTGGCATTGTATGTAATGACAGACTTTGGGGCTTCGGTGACTACTGCACGAAATACGAGTGCACATTACCGACAGAAAAACCTCCGTTTGACTACTGGGAAACATGTCAAATATGGCACGTCGGCGGCGGCTGGTCATATGTAAAGAATGCAGATAAATATGTCACCCTCGAACAGACAATCCACAGATACGAAGTATCTAAACAATACGGCGGAAATGTGCTGCTAAACATCGCCCCCGACAAACATGGAGTTGTACCGGATGCATATTATGTCGCTGTAAAAGAATTCGGCGACTGGCTGAAGAAAAACAAATAGGCGATAAACAGCAAAATGGCTACCTCGATTCAAGGTAGCCATAACTATTTATTTGGTCGGGAAAACCGTGTACTTAATCGGAACTTCTTCTCCAATTCCGTTCAGTTTCTTGTACCACCATTCGTGATAACTGCTCTCATACGGCATTGTGTATTTGTAGTATCCGTTAATCAGGTAGTGCTGTTCCAGAACTTCATCCTCACTGTTTTTGAATTCTTCAATCAGCTTATAGTTTTCCTTGATTACTCTGTGGTTTTCTGCGTAACCGAGAGCCACTGTCAACTGGTTTCTCAACAGAATCATACATGCAAGAACCACCAGGACAGGAACAAGTTTGAGTGTGGATTTGTCAGCATAAAGAGCAATCAGGTAAAATCCCGCCAGACTCAATACCGCCACATACCATATTCCGACAGATAATCCGAATGTCAGCATTGCCGCCAATATTCCAACCTTCATTCCGGATGAATCAACAATAATCTTTCCTGACAAAACCATAAGTAACAGTCCGCTGGCAAGAGTTGTTCTTCCTCCGTAAATAGGTGAAATAAGCATTGCTCCCTGCATTACAAGTGCAAGCAAAAGAATGAGTATGAAGAATTTCCCGTCTTCACCTGAATGCGCCCAGTTTATCACGTGGTAAACACATACAGCGGCAAAAGAGGCAACTGTTATTATAAGGATTGCCAAATGCTGGAAAACAAACATGTTTACAAACTGCAATGCAAGCCCGACATTTGAAACGCAGAGGAACACGAAATCCAGTGGTTTTTTGTCCTTCCCCAGTATACTGAATATGCTTGAAGCAAAGAACAGCACAACATAATTTCCTATTCCGGATTTGTCGAAAATCAGGGTCAGAAGAGGTCTGAGATTGGAAATGATCCTGCTCAGCATTGGCTGACTGTAGAACTCGGGATAATATCCCTCTCTCACCCCGTTTCCGGGCGCCAGAAACAGCGTAATCATGGCAGCCAGTGACAATACGAGCAGAATGAAATCAATCGCTCTGAGGCCCTTATTTTTCTTTATATTCAATAAGAAATATACCAGAACGAATACAACTGAAGCAAAAGCGCACTGCTCTGTCGAACTGCATGCGAAAACAGCCAGTATTATTACATAAAACGGAAGCTTTCCTTTTCTGTATGCTTTTACCAGCTGATAAGCAAGGCAGATTAAAAGCAGAGCCGGGAGAAAATAGTTGAGGCTTCCCGTGGCCCAGTAAACCGACTGATTTGCGTTCAGTATGTCAATGAACGTAAATGACAATGAGAACATCACAAGAGCGGTTTTAAACTTTTCTTTTTCGTCTCCTGATGCGAGTTTTGCCCCGTAGAAGACAGTCAGTATAACTGCAAAAGGCTGAAGCAGTCTCCAGAGGATGATACTGCCGTTACAAAGCAGAAGTTCATCCAGCAAATGAACCCAGCATCTGCCGTTTGTCATATTATAATGAAATATATTTTCACTGATAAAATATCCGATTCCCTCTTGGGTGAAATTCGCATAATAGAAATCATCACCGTAGAGGTCCACGTTGAATGCTATTACCATCTGAATAATGAACAAAAGTGCCAATACCAGATAATGGTAGTATTCAGTAACAAAAGTCTTTATTCTGAGTTTCATTTGCCCTCTGAGTAAACAAGACAAGCAAAGTGCTTGTCTTGTTTTGTTTTTGTGAAATTACATTCCGCCGAATCCGGACTGTGCAATACCCTGAATGAGGTATCTCTGCATGAACAGGTACATGATAAGAAGCGGTGCAACAATCATCAGAGCCGAAGTGTTCTTGACTGCGATGATGTAGTTCGTCATGTCACCACCGGTTTCATCCGCGAGTTCTTTCAGCGAAGCAGGCATTATCTGCCAGAATTTTGTTCCGGTCAGCAGTGCGTGGTCTGCCGCATTAAGGAATGTGTTAGTGTAGAAGATATCCGTCCACTGCCATGAGAATGCTAACAGGAATACCGTTACCAGCATCGGCACAGACAATGGCAGGATTATCAGGAAGAACGTCTTAATCGGTCCATATCCATCAACATACGATGACTCTTCAAGTTCATCAGGAATGCCTCTGTAGAATTGTCGCATTATGAATATGAACAATCCGTTCTTGAAGGCTAAGCCCGTCAGAGAGAGGAAGAAAATCGGAACGTATGTGTTGTAGAATCCCTGAGTCAGGCCCAGAGCCTGCGTCAGAGGAGTCAGACTGATTCCCAGTATCGAAGGATACATGAACTTCTGAACAAGTGATGACACCAGAATCTGATCAGGAACGATCATTGAGAGCAATACAAGACCGAATATAATCTTGTTTCCTTTGAATTTGAACTTTGCAAATCCATATCCTACAAATGAACAGACGAGCATCTGAATCAAAGCTGTAGATGTGGAGAGCAGGAATGTATTCAAAAGTGCTCTGAAATATCCGTTTTCAGTAACAAGATACTTATACTGATCGAGTGTCGGATATTTAGGAATCAATTTAACGTCACTCTGCAAGAAATCCATAGGACTCATGAATGAGGTTGAAATCTTGGAGAAGAACGGGAAAAGAATTACGTAAGACAATCCAAGAAGAAGAATGAATCTGAAGAATGAAATTAGAATCTTTCTTGCAAAATTCGATGTTCCGTATTTTGCTTTCAAACGCTCTTTGAGAGGCGCTCTTTCAAAATCCACAACTATCTTATTCTTAGTCTCTTTCATTATTTTCGGCGCTGTGTTTTGATTATCCATAACTACTTCTCCTCCTTTCAGCTATCATTTCTTCTGTCATAGTAGATTACTTTTCCGAGCACTAGATATGCAAGGATGAGCATTACTATTACGACAATGAAGTAAGACCATGCAGCTGCAGCCTGTGTGCCGCTCGGAGATACCGAACTGCCGAGGCCAAGGATGTACGTCATTACGCTGTTGCTTTCAGCAGTGAATGAGTCGATAACCGTGTAAACTGCATTTGCGAGGATCATAGGGCTGATCATGGGCAATGTAATCTTCCAGAACATTTCCCAGGCTGTAGCACCTTCCATCTGACATGATTCGTAAATGGACGGTGAGATTGACTGAAGTCCCGCGAGGAATATCAGCATCTGAACACCTGCTCTGTTTACGATATCGTAAATGTTTCCGACTAGTTCTGTTACGACCTCGACAAGTTCTGTACCGAATCCAAGGCCCTGGAACATCATACTGATGTCCATCGCATCTACCATCGCCGACATCGCCGAAGTCTGCACCGCACCGGTTGAAATAGCCTCTGTTGAGCTCATGCTTTCAAGCAGTGCGTTTGAAAAGTCAATCTGGGCTATAATACCTGCTCCTACAACAACCGGCAGGAAGAATATAGCTCTGAATGCGGCACGTCCGATCATCTTCTGATTGAGGATTACCGCAAGGAATAATGACAACAAGATGATTGCAACAACTTCAACTATCTGAGAACCGAATCCTGTAAACATCATTTCTATGAATGTTTCACCTGTTTCAGTGTCGACTGTCTTAGGCAATATTGTTGCATAGTTTTCAAGTCCGACCCAAGTCAGTGAGTATCCTCCGCCCTTGACTGCAGGGATCGTTGCATAAGTTGCGAAACTGTACTCAATTGACTCCAGAATAACTCCGAGGTACAGAATTATCAGTCCTACAATGAACGGGAGGACGAAAATCCAACCCACACGGGCTTTTTTGGCAGTTAACGAAGCTTTTTTGCGCTTTTTTACAACGGGCGCATCATTTGCTTTTGTGCTATCCATTTCATATCCTCCTATCATTGTAATGTCAGTAATTCAAAGTAACTTTCACCAGCAAGGCTTATGTACGAATCTTCACCGATTTCCACTATTACATTGTTCTTTGAAACGTTGATGTAATACTTGGAACCATTTGAAGCGGTCACACATAAAACGTTTGAGGATTCTGTCATCTTCGATTTGAGTGTCTCAAGTGACTCTTTGTAGTTCTTGATCTGGGTTGTATTTCCCTTTTCAATCGCAACAAGCAGACTTTCGTACGTTGAATTGAACTTCTTCATTGTTGAAGTGGTTCCGGTGTATGCAACTGTTATTTCAGGATTCTGAACCGTTACACTTGAAGCTTTGAGATCTTTCTCTTCAGTAAAGGAGAGACCTGCCAGTTTGTAAACCTTGCCGTCAACTTCAATGATTACATCGAAACTGTTGAAGTTAATGTAGAATGTCTTTGATTTGTTTCCTTCGACTGTATAAACGACTTTAACAACCTGACCAACTTTATATCTTTCGGTCATCGATTTGGACAAATTGCTGAAAGATACTGCACTGTTATAGTCAGCCTGTGCATTTGTCTCTGCAATAACAGCTTCAGTCGTATTCTTTGAGTCAGCAATGAGTTTGTCTGTATATTCCATCGCGTCAAAGAATACCTTTTTGGTTGAAGCAACCAGATCAGAATAATACGAATTGAGTTTCAGAAGTGCCGCACCTTCACTCTCATTGGCTCTGTAAGCCTCTAAGAATTCGTGGCCGGTTATCTGAGCATTCTGCAAATCTCCGATTGCATCGTTGAGCATCTTGTAATACTTTACTACGTCATCCTTCCATGTTTCGAAGCTGACTGAGTAGTAATTGGAAAGATCTTTTTCGTCTTTCATCTTCTCAGTGTTGTTCATTGAAAGAATGAAGTACAGTGATGCTCCGCTTTCAAGAGACTTGAGCATGTAGTACATTACGTCGCCTTCCATGTTGAGGGCTGAACCAGCATAGTTGAACAGACCGTGGAATACCATTCCGGTAAAAGGAACTGCTGCCGAAGAAATTGTGAATCCGCTGTTGTCTATTGAAACGTCAACAACATCAGTAACGTAAGGCAGTACATATGAGTTTCCTCCGGATACGAGAACATTGCTGTTGTCGCTTGCCAGCTGTTTCAGGAAGTCTTTCGTGTATTCCTCTGAATCCTGGCGTGTAAGAGGATCGTCATCGTCAAAGTCCGAGTTGAGGTCAGTTCCCAGTGAAAGGGATGCAATTGAGCCTACATTGTATTTTGAATAATCCCTGTTGAATTTGCTGTAGATCTCCGCATAGGATGCAGTGGAAATAATATTTCCTCTTCCCATGGAGTTCATGAACTGCATTACCGCATCGTAATCACGTTTTGTGATGAACAATCCGCTCATGGATTTCGCACAGTACTTATCCCATGAGAATCCTGTAAATGCAGCAGATCTGTAAGCATTTGCAAAATCGAAGTTCGGATAAATCGATACTCCGTTTTCATTTGCGTACTGGAGCAATTTCTTAAATCCGTTGGCTCCTCCTACTTTTCCTCTCCAACTGACATATGTCGGATAGTTTTCAAGTATTTCAGATCCGTTGTCAAATGAAGTAAGGATGAAATTCAGATTGCTGATTCCGCTTTCTTTCAGTGTCTTGCTCATTGTGATGACATCATCAAACGTCGTCATTGCCTTTTCGACTCTGATCGGGAGCGTAAGGAATTTGTCATCGAACATCGCAGAGCCGAAACTCTGGATATACAGCGGAAGTGAACTGTTGTCTGTTACGTTTTTCAAATTGTACGTGGTTATCAGATATTCTCTGTAAGCTTTTGCCATGCCCACATAACTTGCTTCATATTCACAATCCTCGGAGTCTGAAAGCATTATGTACTTCACAGTGTAGTTTCCGAGGTACTTGGTATCTACCGTGGTTGTAAGTGCCGAATCACTTGCAAGGGAGTTACCGAGTGTAACCGTATCCGTCTGAACTGTTGAGAAGCTTGTACTTACCGTGTTGTAATCACAGTCACCGCCGTCGCCTACGACGTTGTTCATGTAGGCAATGACATTTGCAAACGATTCACCTTCGGTTATGATTCCGAGGAATCCTCTCTGCTTTGACACTGTGTCAACCTTGTCAGGACGTCCTGTTCTTGAAGTTGTAACAGTTGTATTGTAGTACTCGGTCAGACCGAATACCGGAAGCCTGAATGACTCTGCATTCGGGTTCGTATTTGTAATTGTCTGATAAGCGTAGTCAACACCGTAAACAAGTGAACCCTGGTTACCTTTGTTGATTGAGCCGTCGCTCAGATAATACTGAAGCAAAGTGCCGCTGCCGTCAGGAATGAAGATGTATCCTCCGGTTGTAGTCTTTGTGCCGCTTGTCTTTGTCTCTGCACAACCTGCGAAAGGAAGAAGTCTTACACTCTGAAGTGTGTAGTTTGTTTCGTTGTATCTGATACTCTTTGAAGGGATGGATGCGCTTAATCCGTCCTTGTCAATTGTATACTCAATTGCAAGTCTGAACAGAGCGGGTTCCTTTTCATCGCCTTCATAACCTGTGAGTTCATGGTCGTATTCCAGTTCGTCATAGCTGTAAGAAGGACAATACTTTCTTATGAGGGACTCAACATTCTTGAGAGCTCTGTTGTTGCTTGACTGCTGGAAAACGTAGATTATCATGTTCTCGTCATTGGCAAGACACGGATAACTGTTTCTCCATGATGACACAGATGATTCATTCTGTGGGTTTGTCTGGTCAATCAGCTTGTAGTATGTGTCATACAGGTGATTGAATACAAACAATTCGTCTTCTGTCATCCTCTTGCTGTTTTCTTTGAGCACGTTATAAATCATTGTTTCAAAACGTGTCTTCTCTATCCAGATCGGGATGAGCCTCTTTGATTCAACGGTACCGATTGCATATTCAACACGAACGCCGTCAGTCAGGTTCTTGAACTTGATCTGATCTCCGTATGCGGCTGCATATTCATAGCTGCTCATGATCAATGTTGTCTTTGATTCGAGGTCAGTGTATGTCAGAATAACCTGTGAAAGGAGCAGCGCCTGCTGTTTTGCAGTCAGTGTTGTTGAATTGTTAACAGCGATGTCATAGGGGTTTGAGAATAAGTATTCGCTTGTCTTTCTGTTGTAGAGTGCAAACTCTGCAGATTTTCTGTCGAAATACAGATCATATCCGTATTCATCGCTTGAATACATCAGTTCCATCGTGGCAACTTTTGCTGAAGCCGTTGTGTACTCCGTTGTCGGGTAGTTCTCTATTTTGACTTCATCGTCAGCAGCCAGTGAAGGAACAATGCACAGTGCTATGAGTAAGATGGCAAAAAATGCCGCAATTAACTTTTTCATTTTCTGCCCTCCTTAGTCTGCTCTGTAGGATATCTCTGTTATGATATCCGTGATGAAACTTACCATTCTTCTGATAAGGTTTGTGAACAATGCTACAAGGAACATGATGAATGCCATTCCGAGAACAGTTCCCAGTGTAACAATAATGTTCTTGCCCATTGAGTAGCCGTGAACTGTCATCGTTCCGAAGAACAACAGTCCTCCGAGCCAGATGTAAGATATTGTGTCAAACAATGTGATGATGGCCTGTTCATCGAGTATAGCTACGTTTGAGAATATTGTTGTCGGGATGAGGAATATAATCAGCGGGACAAGCGAATAGGACGCTGCCATGAATATATCTTTAAATGTGCCTTCACCGTCAAACAGTGTTGTAATACACCAGTTTGCTATAACATACAGCATGAGTGGTACCCAGACTGTTGCTATACCTGACCAGATTCCGTTCAAACTTGAATTCGGATTGAATACGTAAGCAGTACCGACATTCTTGTATATGACTGCCAGCGTAGCCAGCGCGGCAATGAATATACCGCCTCTTACCGAACCTCTTCCCTCATGTTTCAGATCCCAGAATCCGTCGAACGGATGCATGATGATGTAGAAACCGAAGAAGACTTCTTCTTTGAATTTGCGCTTTCCTGATTTAGCAACACCGGCTTTATTGACTTTGCCGATATATCTGAACAGGAACACAAGTCCTACTATTATGGCTGCCACTATCAGGACTGCCAGGAACAGATACTTCTCTATCCACTGCTGGCGGAGTTCTTTGAAGCACTTTGAGTAGCCTTCAGTTGAACCTGCTGCCTGATAATATTTCATGGCATCTTCGTAGCGTTCAGACAGATACATACTGTCTGCTATTCCGACATAAGCCGCATCAAAGTTGTTGTTTCTCTTGAGAATCTCTTTCCATGATTCAATTGCCTGATCATAGTCAAGATTTATGAGGTACTGTTCAGCCTGATCGATTGCGTCTCCGTACTCTGTTCTCTTGTAAACGGTGATGCTGTTCGCAGTTCCGTCGAGCACATAGATGTCGGAATTGAAATATGTGATTGCCGTCGGGTCTTTCAGGTTGCCAAGCTGGGAACCTGTATCACCGAAAGCATAAATCAACTGACCGTTATAGTCGTATGTGTATATTCTTGAACGCTTGCTGTCCACTACCGAGTATACACCGTTCGGTCCCAGTGCAATGTCGATGATTGAGGAAGGACCCTGAACTCTAGTGCTGCTCTTAACTGCTGCAGACATGTAGTTTACTTCGCCGCACGGCATAAAGAAGCCGTTTCTCTTCATTATGTCGTTTCCTTGCGGGTTCAGCTGCTTGATAGGAGCATAGTCTGTATCGTTGCTTCTGATTGCAGACTCGAGTGTCGCATCTTCAATACCGTTTGTTGTAACCCATACGAATCCGTTTGAGTCAATTGCAAGGTTGTTGAATTCTATTGAAATGTAAGTGATTGTTGTTGTGTCCGGGAAGAAGAATCTTCTGATACGAACCGCGAGCGGAACGCTTGTCTTCTGAACTCCTACGAATCCCTGGAACGAACCGTCATCGTTGAATGCGAATACGCCTGAATATGTTGACTTTGAAACGACGTACATTCTTCCTGAAGCATCTACTGCAACGGAAACAGGTCTGAACAATGTATCATCGCCCATGATGTCTGCTTTCGGAGCATATATGATTCTCTGGAAATTGCCTTCTATGTCAAATACGACGATTCTGGCATTCAGTGTGTCACATACAAATATCTCTTCTTCGTTTACAAAAACGCCTTCCGGTCCGTTCAGTTTGTCCGGAACTCCGTTTTCGTTGTTGAAGGTTGATATCTCAAACTGATATGTACATGACTCATTGCAGACGACAACTCTGCTGTTGCCCGTATCAACTATATAGATGTAGTTCTTCGGGTCAACGAATATGTCTTTCGGACTCTTTAAAGCCGTTTCCATATTCATGTCATAGTTCGTTATTGCTCTGTCCGGAACATATGCGGCAGGTGATTCCCTTGTCTCTCCGTCCATCGTATATGTGTACGTTGAGTACGGGGTTGACGCTGCCGAGACAAATGTACAGGTGAGCATGATAAGACATAAAGACAGAACAACGATCTTTAAAAGAGTTTTTCTTTTCTTCATTATTATATATACTCTCCTTTCCATTAGTCTTTCATACCTGATGTCGACATTGTTTCAACGACTCGGCTCTGGCTGAATATGAACACTGCAATAGGTACTATCATCATTACTACTGATGCAGCCATACCGACACCGGCACGCGCAACGCCTCCGGATACGATCTGCTGAATTGCATAGTTGAATGTCTTGTACTGTTCACTCATGATGTAAGTGGAAGCACCCATCGCCCACAGGTCTTTAAATGTGTAAACTATAAGTGTCAGCGAAGCTGGTTTAACCATCGGCATCGCTATTGTCCAGTAAGTTCTGAACTCTGATGAACCGTCAAGTCTTGCCGATTCGAGGACCGTATCAGCGATACTTGAGTTCATAAATGTCTGCATAAGGAACATACCGAGTGTAGCGCCCCATGCCGGGATGATGATTGCCCAAGGTGTATCAACAATACCGAGCCTACTCATCGTCATGTAGTTAACGACTGTAGCAACTGTCGGGTGGAACATCAAGGCCATCTGAACGAGTTGAGCAAGAATTTTTCTGCCGGGGAATTTCAGTTTTGCAATTGCGTATGCTGCAAGTGAGCCGCATACAAGGTTACCGAATGTTCCTCCGACTGAGTAAACAAGTGTGTTGAATATGTATCTTGAGAACGGAACCCATGAGTTTGACATTGCCTTGAACATGTCCGAGAAGTTCTGGAGTGTCGGTTTGACAACATAGAATCTAGGCGGATAGTTGAACAACTCATCCATAGGTTTGAGTGACTGTACTATAGCGTAGTACATAGGGATGAACATGAATAAACCGAATATTACGAGGAAGATTGTAATTCCGGCATCGCCTCCTGCCGAACGGCTCAGGACGACTCGATGTCCCCTTGTTCTTAGTTTCGTATACTTCTTAGCCATAATTACTGCCCCACTTTCGAGAGTAGTTTCTTAACAGCCGTGTTACTGCCGATCATGATTGCAAACAGGATCGTGGCAATAGCAGAAGCATAACCTACTTCAAATCTCTGGCCTCCGTAGTCCTCCAGGTGATGGACGATTGTCCATGCACAGTAGTCTACGCTCGGGAATCCGGCCAGCGCCGTAACGATGGCACCGAAACCGAATGACTGTGTGATTGACATTACGGCACCGAACAGAAGCTGCGGCTTCATGTTTGGCAGAGTGACGTACCAGAGTTCCTGCCAACGGTTTTTGATACCGTCCACTGCGCCCGCTTCATACTGTGCCTTGTCTACCGTCTGAAGACCTCCGATGAATGAGAGGAATGCTACACCGAGTGAAGTCCACAAGGCGACGACAATACAAATTGGCATTACGTACGTTGCGTTCTGCAGGAACTGAATTGGCGTCGTTATGACACCGTAACGCAAGAGCAGGTAGTTTGCATAACCCATTGAGTCACCGTCGAAGAGAACGAGCCAGATCATGTAGATACCGCCCGAAATGGATGGTGCGTAGAATATGAGGGTTACGACCGCTCTTATCTTAGGCGGAAGTTCGTTGATGAACCACGCCGTAAACAGAGAAAGTATATATGAGACAGGTCCCGTAATGACTGCGAACACGAGTGTGTTCTTTATAGCCAGAAGGAAGATATCGTCATCAAATATAAGTCTCGTGTAGTTATCAAACCCGGTGAAGATCGGCTCTTCAATCAGGTTGAATACGGTAAAGCTGTAGTAAATTGAAAGTACAACAGGTCCGACCGTGAATGTAAAGAATATGAGGAAGTAAGGAAGACACATTATGTAGGCAATGTAGTTTTTCTTCATTTCCTTCAATGTCCACTGAAGTTTGGACATATCTTTTCTCGCAACCGGTTTACGTTTTACTTCCGTGTTTACCGTGGTTGTGTTTTCAGACATAACCGTGATCTCCTCCCTTCTCAGTCTTCTTCTTTAGAAGATTTGTCCGGAACATAGAACTGTCTGCGTGACAATTCCTGTCTCTTTCTGGCCATTTCTTCATTGATTGTCTGTACGTAGCTCATAAGTTCAAGAGCAGCAACCGATCTGTAGTTATATACCTGCATGAATGCGAATGTAACATAACGTGAGATGATGTAGCTTCCCGGCATCTCATTGTTGGAAACGAGATGTTTTGTTATGAGGTTGAGTGATTTAAGTTCGGATGAAGTCCATGACATTGCATTGAACGCATCGATGTTTGCCGTTGCATACTTACCTGCGGGTCCGAGCAAAGCAATCAACTGGTTTGCGTAAGCACTCTGTACTTCTGATCTCATCCACCACTCCATGAATTTGAATCCTGCCTCGTCCGTGCCTCTCTCGAGTGTCTGTGACATGAGAACCATTGCAGTTACGGATGAAAGCGTGGAGTTGTTTATGGTTCCGTCAGGATTGTTGTAGCCCGGGATGTTTGTGAATCCCCACAATCCTTTAAGCTCAGTTGCGTAAATTGTGAACTGGTTGTAGAACGTGATGTAGTCAGCTATTATAATCGGATATTCACCGGTACGGAATCTGTTTGCCGCATCGTATGAAATCGGGAATGAATAGTCTGTGTATAGTGAGCACATATGGGTGAATGCTTCAAGTGTCGTCTTGTCGTCAAATGAAACACCCTCGCCGTTGTTGATGAAGAGCTGTCCTCCGTGCTGGTAGATGAATGTGTACAAAAGGTTTGTACAAGCAGCCTTCGTCGACATTCCTACCGTGTAGTTCTGAGACTGGAGCTTCGGAAGAATCTCAACCAGCTCATCCCAAGAACTTGGTACGTTGAGTCCGAGTTCTGCAAGAACGTCTTTTCTGTAGAACATTGCGTTGAACGACTGAGTCATAGGAATTCCGAAGCATGCAAGTTCTCCCTGAGGAGTTCCGAGTGCAACTGTGAGCGGAACCATGGCTGCCGGTGTGAATCTGGTTATGAGTTCGTCATATCCCTCATATCCGCTGAGATCAAGAACAGCACCACGAACCGCGTAGTCTATAACCGTCGTCTGAGGTTCATTCATCATTACGTCCGGTCCGACGCCTGCAAGTGTAGCAGGAAGAACCGTACCCATAGTAACGAGTTTCAAGTTAGCCGAAATGTTCGGGTAAGCTTCTGAGAAGCTTGAGTCTATGAGGTCACGGATAAGCTGTGTGTATTCACGTGAAACTGTTGTCCAGACGTCAATCTTTACAATTTCTTCACCGGTTTTGCCCGATGCGAATGAGTAGCCATCATAAACGAAGCTGCTTACGAAGCCCTGGATTTCGAACCAAAGTTCATCAAAGAACGTACCGTTGGCCTTCGGAAGCTTATCTCCTTCCGGTTGTATCAAAATGTAATCTACTTTCAGCGACTGCTTAAGCATATCGTTAAGCATCGTACCGAGTGCGCCTATATAGTTTTTCAGAGCCGAGAAGTTCTTTGCAATCTGGGTCTCACTGTTGGACTGCATCTTTTCAAGGACTCTGGCAACGTTTTTGAGTGTTGCTGAGTTGGAGCTTGCCACTCCGCTTACACGTTCAAATTCGTCTGCAAGTTCATACAACTCGTCTGACAGTTCTTTCATCTTTACGATGTCTGCCGGGATACGTTTGTAGAACTGGTAATCCATGTACGGATCCGGATCGGTTCCGGTAATCTGGAGGATTTTCAGATATATCTTGTTTACTTCGGCCATGTTGTTTCTGATGGCTGTGTAAACTTCTCCGAAGTGACCGAGGTCAACTTCAAGCCTTATTGTATGTGTTCCCTTTTCGAAGTAGAACTTGAAGTTTGTCTTACCGTCGTTCAGAGGACCGAGTCCCCATTTTGTACTGTAGTTGAACTCAAGGTTGTTTGCTTCTTCGAAAGGTACTTCTCCGTCGATGTACAATCTTCTCGAAACGAACATACCGGCCACTGCGTTCTGCAGGTATCTCGGGTTGATTGTGTAGAATCCCGAATTCTCAACTTCAAATTCCCATTCAATCCACTGTCCCATGTTCTGCCAGTTTGTTGAACCGATTGCGTTCAGCATTGTGTATGTGGCGTGCTGTGAGCGTGTGATTGAAGAAGTCTTGTCGTTGATTGCATAGAGCGTACTGTCGGATGTAAGACTCGGATATTCAGCCTCAAAGTCTATTGCCGAGCCGCTCGGAGCGTCTTGTGCTCCCTTTGCAGTCCAGTATGCCAGGTATTCAGCATAAGTGATCTTCTTCTCGTATTTTCCGAGCGTGATTGAACTGACGGCCATCGGTTCCTTCTGCGACTGAAGCGAAATGGTGTTTTCACCCTCTTCGAAATAGAAGTAGAAATCTCCGTTGTAGTATCCTGTCGGGTCCGTCAGGGTCTTTTCAACCCATGCGGGAGCCTGATACTTGTCAGCTTTCTTCTGGTTGTGGTTCTGGTCGGTCTCAATGATGATGTTGCCGTTCTGATCGTACTCGTACGCATCTTTCCAGAGCTTTGTGAACAGAAGGTTTCTCACCTCGTTGAACGGAACTTCTCCGTTGATTCTCAAAGTTCTCTCGATAGATGTCTCCTTAGCCTCTGTCGGATAGTACTTTATGGTCAGTTTGTAAAGACCGGCCTCGGGAACATTGATTGTCCATTTGACAGTCCCTGTTTCCGGTGTCTGAACACAGACAACTCCGTCCACAGTCTTGACTTCGAACTTGTATGTTACTTCGTCATTCTGAGAACCGTTGTCGTATTCGACATTCTCAATGGCAGAATACTCGAGATCTTCGCCCGAATAGAAATTCTTGTCGGCGTGTTTTTCGAGATAGTCTTGCCATTTGATATCGCTTAATACTTCGATGTCTTCAGACGTGATCTTGGCTGCCGAGCTGTCGTCTTTGTCGTCAGCCTCAGCAGCAAATGCCGCAATTCCGCAGGAAAGCAGCAGCAAAAACGTCAGAAGAAAAGCGATAATTCTCTTGGAAATTCTTTTCTCCATTTTTTCCTCCCACCATAATGGTTTTTTGGTGCACTTTACACGTGTAGATTACAATACCCACCTGTAAATACGTTCATATCCTAACACCGCCAAAATGGTCTATCAAGATGTATATTTTATATATATGCGCACATACATATGCGCCTGCAGCTGCATCCGCGCGCCCGCGCACCACATGATTTCTGTTGTAAACATAGAAAAAGCCCGAATACTCATGTGACAGATTCTTCTTGTCACTGCTGAGTTTTCAGGCATTGGTCTTCCGTTTCTGACGGGTATTCAATTATGGAAATATGTTTATCGGTTTTATGTCAACTTAGACTAAAACTTAAAATATTAAAGTTTTAAAACGGGGTTACAAAGTTTAAGCTTTTGACATCCGTTTTTTAATTGTTTTTGAACAAACATTAATATATCTCTTGGATTTGTCAAAAATATTAAGATTTCCTATTTTTGCGTTCCGCCTCTCAGAACGCTCTCTTCAACCGCAATTTTGTCGCATTTTTCATTGAATTCATGGCCTGCGTGGCCCTTGATCCACTCGAAAGTAACTTCGTGAATTCTGAGCATGTCTTCGAGTCTTCTCCAGAGTTCCTGGTTGAGAACAGGCTTTTTATCCGCCTTTCTCCAGCCGTTCAGTTTCCAGCTGTCAAGCCAGCCTTTTTCGATTGCGTCAACGACATATTTCGAGTCGGATGTTATCTTTACCCTGCACGGCTCGAGAAGCGCTTCAAGTCCGACAACAACTGCTGTGAGTTCCATCCTGTTGTTTGTCGTCTCCTCTTCTCCGCCCCTCAGGATTTTTGTTATTCCTTTATACTGAAGTATGCATGCATATCCGCCTGGACCGGGGTTTCCGCTGCACGCACCGTCAGTGTACATAAATACTTCTTTCAAAACCGCACCTCTTTTTTCGTATCAGCCGATTCTCTGGCCAGAAGAGCCGCTCTTGTCACTTCAAATGAGTATTCAGCTCCTCTTCTGCACTTTCCTTTTCCCTGTATTTCAGAAACAAATTCAGCAAAAATGCTCATCTCAGGTGAGTGAGTCTCGATTTCTCTCTCGCCGTCTTTATCTATTAGGACAACTTTCTTTCCGATTGACTCGACAATACCCTTTGTACCTACGACTCTGAGCCTGTCGTCTCCGTGGGTCTTTGCGCCGGAAGGTCTGAAATAGTCGGACGTAACCGTACCTATGACTCCGTCCCGGGAATAAAAGATACTGGACGCAGTCACCTCCATTGTTCCGTTTCCGCAGTTTTCCCTGCTGCTCTGAACTGAATAAACACTGTCAAACTTCAGTCCGCATATGCCGTAAAGCCAGTCTATGCCGTGAATACTCGTCCATGCAATTGTGCCGGGATACGTTTCTCTTGAACTGTAAAACAGTTCTCTGTTTCCGAGCTTGTATGACTTCTGAGCTTCGGCCATTCTGACTTCGCCTATTGTACCGTCTGAAACAAGGTTTCTTATGGTCTCTGCCCAGTCTTCATAAGACAGACCGAACATTCCTGCATAGCAGGTTCCGTACCTTTCTTTTGATTCCTTGTATGCTTTTTCAAGTCTTTCAAGTTCATCAATGCCGGATGCGCAAGGCTTTTCGCAGAAAACGCTTATTCCGTGCTCGAGAAAATATATGGACAGCTCGCAGTTTTTTGAAAATACCGAGTTTATAATTGCAATATCCGGTTTTTTGTCCAACAGTTTTGTGTAGTCTTCCACTAAAACAGGTTCGTGTCCGAGCTCTTTGAATTTTTTTATGCAGGCATCTGCGTTTTCACTCTCATCTGCAGGTGCAACCGCAACGACTTTCACGCCGCATTTACTGGCGTCAAAAGCATATTCGTAATGTCCTGATGTTCCGACTATTACCGCTCTCATTTGTCTAGGCCTTTCTTAATGAGCTCCCAGTAGTTTTTGGCAGCCTGTTCAAGTTTGTTGTCACCGAATTCGTAATACTTTGCGTTCTTTATGTCATCGGGCAGATACTGCTGTCTGACATAGTGATTTTCATAATTGTGAGGGTACAGATAATGCTGTCCTTTTTCGGATGAATTGACTCCGTCAAAATGTGTGTTTCTCAGGTTTCTGGGCGGTTCTATTCCCTTGCCCGCCTCTATATCCGCCATCGCCTTCTCATATGCAGCATTTGCAGAGTTGGACTTGGGCGATGTGGCGAGAAGCACTGTTGCATTAGCAAGCGGAATTGCCGCTTCCGGAAGTCCCAGATTTCTTGCCGATTCAACACACGCGTGTGTTATTGCTGCCGCCATCGGGTAAGCAAGACCTATGTCTTCGCTCGCTATGACCTGTATTCTTCTCATAACGGACAACAGATCTCCCCCTGCAAGTATCTTGGCAAGATAGAAGACAGCCGCATCGGGATCGGAACCCCTTATGGATTTCTGGTATGCTGACAAAAGGTCATAATGCCCGTCCCCGGCTTTGTCGAAACTGCCCAGACCTGCAACTTCAGGCGAGAACTGCTTGACGTCTTCTTCCGTTATGTTTCCGCTTGAACATATGCAGGCATTTTCAAAGATGTTCAGTGCTCTTCTGGCATCTCCCGCGCCTGCTCTCGCTATGACTCTTACTGCGTCTTCCGTTATCTTTATTTCTTTTCCCTGCTCCTCAGAGACGAACTTTACAGCTCTGTCTATGAGCGGGATAAGGTCCATTTCGCTTATTGGCTTGAACTCAAATACGACAGATCTGGAAATTACTGCATTGTACACGTAAAAGTACGGATTCTCCGTTGTTGAAGCAATGAGGGTTATTCTTCCGTCCTCCATGAATTCCAGGAGCGACTGCTGCTGTTTTTTGTTGAAATACTGGATTTCGTCAAGGTACAGCAGTATTCCCCTTGTCCCTTCGAAAGTGTGGGTCTGCTCGGTAGCTGCTCTTACATCCGCCAGTGTGGCTGTTGTGGCATTGAGTTTTACGAGGGTCATGTCAGCCTTGGACGCAATTATCCCGGCGGCTGTGGTCTTTCCCGTTCCGGGAGGACCGTACATTATCATATTGGGTATCTTTTCAGACTCCGAAATCTTCTGAAGCACTCCGTTTTCTCTAAAAAGCGAAGCATTTCCGACCATCTGAGAAAACTCAACAGGTCTCATTCTGTCTGCCAAAGGTCTGGATATCATGTTAATCCCCTTTTCAGTCTAGTTTGCATTTGTATTTGTTGAAAGGACAGTTTTCACACACAGGATTTTTCGCCCTGCACGTGTCCCTTCCGAAGTCCACCAGTCTGTGGCAGAACACCGCCCTCTCTTCGATCGGTATTATCTCACTCAACTGCTCTTCGTTTTTCTTGGGATCTTTTGTGTCAGTAAGACCCAGTCTTCTGCTTATTCTGATGCAGTGAGTGTCTGACACTATTCCCGGTTTGCCGTATATGTCGCCAAGGATGAGATTGGCTATTTTTCTGCCCACTCCGCTGAGTTTAAGCAGGTCTTCCATGGTGTCGGGAACTCTTCCGGAGAAATCTTCGACTATCTGTCTGGATGATTCCTTCAGGTCCTTTGCCTTCATGTGGTAAAGCCCGCAAGGCTTGACTATCTCTTCAAGTTCCGAAATATCTGCATTTGCCATATCCAGAGGAGTCGGATACTTTTCAAAAAGTCCGATGGATACTTCGTTTACTCTCTTGTCTGTACACTGAGCGGCAAGCCTTGTCATCTCCAGCAGTTTCCAGGGATCTTCCCCTGAAGACAGAGTGCAGTCTGCGTCAGGATAAATCCCAGCCAGCGCCTGCATTACTTCTTCCGCTCTCTTCTTTCTTTGTTTTAGAGAAATCATGAATACACCTTTCCGTTCAGCCTGTCGGCAAGTTCAAATACGTCGGTCTGAAAACATGCTTTCAGCATAGTGCACATAAGCGCAACAGGCAGTCCGACAACGTTGAAAAAGTCGCCGTCGACTCTCTCCACAAAAGCGGAGCCTAGCATTTGGGCCGCATATGAGCCCGCCTTGCCGTAAGGTTCGCCAGTTGCCATGTATTCTTCAATCTGTTTGTCTTCAAGGAACCTGAATTTGACCCTTGTCAGGTCGGTCTGGCAGTACTCTTTGTCGCCGTTGATGAGGCAGAGACCTGAATATACGGAATGCCAGCTGTCGGACAGAAGACCGAGAGTGAGAAATGCTTCCCTCTCGTCTTTCGGTTTACCGATTATAATGTTGCCTTCAGGGTAATAGACTATTGTATCGCATGAGATGATGAGAGCATCTTCTGTACTCATCTTTGTCTTTTTCATCTTTTCAATAGCCGCTCTGCCTTTTCGAAGCGCGAGTTCGCTCACATATTCTTCCGGCGGAAGAGCTGCATCGACATCCTCATCGCACTCTGGTACAACTATCTTGAACGGCAGGTGCAGGTTTTCGAGTATTTCTTTTCTTCTAGGCGAACTCGAGGCCAAAATAATCTTGTTTATCATGTTAAATCCTTTTGAACTGGCCTTCTGGCAGCGAATAGTGAATGTATGCGTTTATGACCTTTTTCACCTGCTCGACACTTTCATCCGTAAAGATGTAGTGGCCTTCGAGACCCAGTTTGTTTATTCTGTTGTATATATCAGCTGTCCAGATCGGAACGCTGTTGAAAATTGTGTTTCTGTGTGTTTTCGGATTGCCTCTCAGTTTGAACGTCATGTTTTTTGAGTCGGTGAGCGGAACATATCCGTGAGTTTTGCAGTATTCACACCTGTCCGGACTCCCCTTCATTCCGAGAATGTCCCTTATGGCGCATTTCTCCAGAGTCATGACCGGGATTCTTCCGTAAACGACAACACTGAGATCTACTTCCGACTTCATATCCGCAGCTTTCGGAAGGCCTGTCTCAACCGACAGTATTATGTTTTCAAATCCGAGTTCGGAATACTTCTTGCAGGCATATGAATTCATGCAGTTCATCTTCAGGTCCGCAGTCATGTGCATATTTCTTTTTTCCGCAGCGTCAATCTGCCACAAGTTTGTCACAAGCATCTCGGAGCAGCCTTTTCCGACTGCCTTGTCAAGCTCTTTCAAGACCTCGTTTTCTTCGCCTTCCATGACAACATTGGGCATGCATACGCCTAGTAATGCTTTACCTGATGGTTCAACTTTGCAGTAGTCTTCAAGGGGAACAAATATCTTGTCAAAATAATCAAATGCTTCTGATGGAATGGAACGGACGTTATCAAAATATGCGGTCTTGATCCTGCACTTTTTGACGTGGTTTTCAAGCTCCTGAACAGATGCTGTGTCTACACGCTTTTTGTTGCCAGCAGTTATCTTTTTCTCCATCTCTTCGCACAAATCTCTTCTGAGCTGGTTGATGAGCATGACGGGCATCATGACATCCCCGTCCATATCGATTTCCACTTTGTCGGGATCGGTTTCAAACGAGCTGTTTCCGAGTCTTATGAGCTGCTTTTTGACCAGGTCCGGATTCATCGGATATGTGAGTGCAACTTCTGGTTCTCTTCCTGTAACTGTTGCGCTGATTATCTGATTGCCTATTTCAACTGTTCCGGACAGGGTTATGGGCATGCCTTTTTTCATGGTGCACGCCATATCCATATATATTCGTTTTTTCGGATAACTCTCTGCCTGTTCCGACGACTCGCTGCTCGCAATCTTGTCTTCTCTTGTCCTTATTCCGAGCATGTCCGAATCCACTTTATTGTCAAAATATCCTGTTGTAAAACCGGATCTTGAGAACAGATCGGCAAGTTCTTTTACTTCGGATTCGCTTGCATCTCTTCTCTCGTCAAGAAGTTTTCTGTATATCTTTGTGACTCCGTAAACATAATCCGGAGATTTCATTCTTCCTTCAATTTTGAGTGATGAAACACCCATGTCTATGAGATCTTTCATTCTCGGGGCCAGACAGTTGTCCTTAAGGCTCAGAGGATATTCAGTTGCACCTCTATACGGCATTCTGCAGGGCTGTGCACAGTTTCCCTTGTTTCCGCTTCTCGGCCCTATGACTGCGCTCATCAGGCACTGGCCCGAATGGCATACGCAGTTTGCACCGTGAATGAATGCTTCAATCTCCAGTTTGGATTTTTCACAGAGCTCTTTAAGTTCCTGCTTTGAACACTCTCTCGGTACAACCATTCTGGAAAATCCGAGTTTTGACAACACTTCCGCAGAATAGATGTTCTGAGGACTCATCTGCGTGCTCGCATGCAGAACCGCATCAGGCAGTTCTCTTCTGACTTCCCTGATGAGGCCTAGGTCCGTGATTATATATGCATCAACGCCTGTGTTGTACAGTATTCTGCACATCTCAAGCGCCTGCTCCATGTCTGAATCAAAAAGCTGTGTGTTTATTGTGAGGTAGATTTTTACGCCTGTACTCTTGCAGTACTTGATTGCATCCGTTGCTTCTTTGAATGAAAAGTTCTGGGCATATGAGCGGGCAGAAAAACTCTTCATGCCGAAATATACGGCATCGGCACCTGCGGCAACCGCCGCATTGACGCACTCAAAAGACCCTGCAGGAGCAAGGAGTTCCGGCAGTTCCTTATTTCTTTTCATTGCTTGCTTCTATAAGTACTTTCATTTTCTGGATTTCATCGAGCAGATCGAGAGCCACGACGATTGCGGCCTTTGTAACTGAAACATTGGTGCCTGAAAGTCTTGTCGTGTTTATTCTTCTGTTGAGTTCCGCTGCAAGTTTTTCAACGTAGGCATTTGTCTCCTCGGACATGAGTGACAGCTCGGTTCCTGCGATTTCAAGATGATGAATGTTTTTCATAAAATTATTCCTTATGTGTTCTAAATGTGTTAAAATATAAAAGAACAAAAATGTTGTTGTCTAATTATACAGCAAAAAAGCGAAATGTAAAAGGGATTTGAAAAAATATGAGAGTATCCGTTTTGTGTAAATACGGCGAGATAGCGCTCAAAGGAATGAACAGACACATCTTTGAGAAGCTTCTCCGCGACAGAATAAAGAAAAGAATAGCAGAATTCGGCAGATTCAAGGTGTACACCGTTCAGAGCACACTGTACATACTTCCTCTTGATGATGAATGCGATTCAGACGGAGCATACGAGGCTGCCAAGAGGACTTTCGGAATAGCTGCGGTGTCCAAGGCATTTGAGACCGAAAAGGACATGGATGCCATTATCCGTGTCGCCAAAACAGAAATACCGAAATACCTTGAAGGCAAAAAGTCTTTCAAAGTCGAATCCAAGCGTTCGGACAAGAAATTCCCTCTCAACTCACCCGAGATTTCAAACGAAGTAGGCGGTGCAATTCTACAGGCAATGCACGGAAGAGTAAAAGTTGACGTACACAACCCGGAATGCGTCATAAGAGTCGAGATCAGAGACAACGCTGCATACGTATGTACAAACCAGGAGAGCGCTGCAGGCGGAATGCCGACCGGAAGCAACGGAAAAGCCCTTCTGCTCCTCTCGGGCGGAATAGATTCTCCTGTTGCAGGATACATGATGGGCAGGCGAGGTGTAGTTATAGAGGCAGTTCACTATGAGAGTTTCCCGTATACAAGTGAGAGAGCAAGAGACAAGGTTATTGAACTTGCTGAGCTCATATCCAGATACTGCGGAGAAATCCATGTTCATGTCGTTTCACTGACAAAACTTCAGGAAGCCATCAGGGACAAATGTGACGAAGAATACTCAACTCTTCTCCTCAGAAGGAGCATGATGAGACTGGCTGACAGAATAGCTGAAAAGTACTACTGCAAGGCTATTATAACGGGTGAATCCCTCGGTCAGGTGGCAAGCCAGACAATGGAGGCACTCAACGTAACAAATCCTCTTGCAAACAGGCCTGTTTTCAGACCTCTCATAGGCACAGACAAGGAAGAAATAGTGACGATTGCGAGAAAAATAGGGACATTTGAGACATCAATCCAGCCCTATGAAGACTGCTGCACCGTATTCACTCCGAGACACCCGAAAACAAGACCAGAACTTGAAGCTGTCATCGAACAGGAAAAGATTCTCGACCCGATTCCGATGGAAGACGAAGCTTTCGAAAACGAATACACAATCACTGTCGGCAGCAGGTGAAAAAGGGTCTGTTTCAGTTGACTTAGGTAATATATTATGTTAAAATATCCGGTGGCAAAAAGGAGGTGCACTCATGGCAACAACGGGCAATCAGACAGCTAAGATAATGCTCTTCACATCCTGCAAAGGCGGTGTGGGAAAATCCACGGTGTGCGCCAATCTGGCGATGACCCTTGCAAACATGGGCAGAAGAGTTCTCATGATAGACTGCGATTTCGGCAGCCGTTGTCTTGACCTCGTCGCAGGTCTTTCCGACCTCGCGGTATATGACATTGCGGATGCGGTTCTCGGAAGAATATCTCCTGAAAAGGCAGTTGTCGTCGACAAGAGAAACAAGAACCTCTCTTTTGTAGCTGCACCATATTCCTTTGACCCCAGCATGACTCTTTTTGCATTCAAGAGAACAATTTCGTACTATGCAAAGAGCGGAAAATATGACTACGTGTTCATAGACACTCCGGGCGGAGCAGGTGAACCTCTTCTCTACGCAGCCGAAGCAGCTGACTGGGCATTCATCATAACCAGTCCGACAAGAGCATCTGTAAGAGCAGCAGACAAAACGGCAGCTTTCCTCTATGCAAGAGGCGTGCGCGACATGAGACTCATAGTAAACAGAGTCGCAGGCAAGAAAATACGTCAGGTAAAAGAAAACATAATCCGAATCATTGACGAAGCATCAGTAAGGCTCATCGGAGCTGTTCCATACGACCCAGAAATCATAGTTGCGGGAGACGAGGGCAGGCTGACAGACTCAATGCACAGCAAAATAGTAACACAGGCATTCATGAACATCGCCAAGAGAACAGAGGGTGAACAGGTTCCTCTCTTCAACGGCATAAAGAAACTCAGAGAATTAAAGTGAGCGTGTTCACTTCCGGGAGGAAATTATGCATATAGCACTAATAGCAAACGACACAAGAAAAGAATTGATGATTCAGTTCTGCATAGCTTACTGCGGCATTCTGGCTAAACATCAGTTGTGTTCAACCAAGACCACAGGCAGACTCATTACTGAATCCACGGGACTGGACATAGAGCTTGTTCTTCCGGGTCGTCAAGGCGGAGTTCAGCAGATTTCATCGAGAGTTAACTTCAATGAAATTGACGCTGTCATATATTTCCACGATGCAGCAGATGAATTTGATATGAACGACAACGCACTCATACGCAACTGCGATCACAACAATGTACCGATTGCGACCAATCTGGCAACTGCCGAGATAGTCATAACGGCAATAGAGCGCGGGGACCTCGACTGGAGAAATCTCGTCAATCCTTATTCAGAATTCAACAAGAAACATCAGAATTCGGAAATCAATCAATAAGCAAATTCACCCGCGGCAAAAACCGCGGGTAAAACATATGCAAACAGAAGGTGATTTTTTCATGGAAAACAACAGAAAAGGCGGAATATCCGTTGCAACGGAACACATTTTCCCCGTCATCAAAAAATGGCTCTACTCAGACAAGGAAATCTTTGTAAGAGAAATAGTCTCCAACTCAGCTGACGCCATCACAAAAATGAAGAGACTCGTGTCTCTAGGCGAAGCAAAAGTGGGCGAAGACGAAAAATACAGAATCGATGTGACTGTCAGCAAAAATGAAGGAACACTCACCGTATCCGACAACGGGCTCGGCATGACAGAAGAAGAACTTCAGAAATATCTCTGCAGCATAGCACTTTCAGGTGCACTCGACTTCATTCAGAAATATGAGGGCGAAAACTCAACTGAGAGCGGCATCATCGGACATTTCGGACTCGGTTTCTATTCTGCATTCATGGCAGCTGAAAAAGTTGAAGTCGTAACACAGTCATATTCCGATCCTTCAAAGACCATATCCTGGACATGTTCAGATTCAGGTGAATACGAAATAGAGGACGGAGAGAGAGACGGACGCGGAACTGATGTCATAATGTACATCACAAAAGACAGCGAAGAATATCTCTCTTACTGGAGAATAAAGGAAATCCTTGAAAAGTACTGCTCTTTCCTCCCTGTTGAAATCTATCTGCACAATGCAGACGAAACAGACGAGAAGAAAAAAGAGGATGAAAACAAACCGGTAAACGACACAACTCCTCTGTGGCAGAAAAAGCCCAGTGACTGCACTGACGAAGAATACAAGGAATTCTACAGAAAAGTATTCCCGAGAAAGCATGACCCGCTGTTCTGGGTACACATCAACGCAGACTACCCGCTCAACTTCAAAGGAATTCTGTACTTCCCGAAGATAGAGAGTGAATTCGAATCCCTCGAAGGCGAAGTCAAGCTCTACTACAACTCAGTATTCGTTGCAGACAACGTTAAAGAGCTCGTTCCCGAGTACATGATGATGCTCATGGGCGTTCTCGACTGCCCTGATCTTCCACTTAACGTTTCAAGAAGTTATCTGCAGAACGACCCGTACGTAAGCAAACTCTGTGCCCACATTTCAAAGAAAGTTGCTGATAGACTCTCAACACTTCTCTCACAGGACAGAGCTGCATACGAAAAGATCTGGGGAGATATCCGCAACTTCATCGAATACGGCTGTCTGAGAGACCCGAAATTCAATGAAAAGGTCAAAGATTCAGTTCTTCTCGCAACAACTGACGACAAGTTCTACACTTTCAAAGAGTACCTTGACGAGGCAAAAGAGAAAAACGAAAACACTGTTTACTACACAACAGACAGAACCGGTCAGGCCAAGTATATTGAGATGTTCAAGACAGAGGGCATAAATGTTGCCATTCTTGACACTGTAATCGACTCCCAGTACATCTCAATGCTCGAAGGAGTAAACAAGGATGTCAAGTTCCTGAGAGTTGACGCAGGCGTCGACAAGGCCCTCTCCAGCGGAGAAAAGGCAAAGGAAATAAAGGAACTGACGGAACTGTTCAAGAAAGTATCCGGAAACAAGGACCTTGAGATAAAGTATCAGGCACTGAAAGACACAGAAACTCCCGCTCTTCTCACATCAATCGAGGAAGAAAGAAGATTTGATGATATGATGAAGATGTACGGAGTAGACACCCATACACAGGCACCCACAAGGGGCGTTCTTGTAATTAATACTTCCTGCCCTCTCGTAACAAGTCTGTCCGAGAAAGCAAAGGCAAAAGATGAAAACGCAGAAAGAATAGCAAAACACATCTATTCCCTTGCTAACCTCTCATACAGAAGACTCACCGGTGAAGAAATGAAAGATTTCCTCACTTCAAGCTACGAGATACTCGGAATGATTTGATTGCCTATGAAAGCAATTAAAGGTATTGATTTTGATGAAGAGCTGGCCAGTTCGAACGGAGCTTTGTTCGTAGTCAGAAAGAAACCCGACAAGTCTCAGAAAGCCAGCAGATTCCTCTTCATAATGCTGTATGTTCTGTTTACTGTCGGATACTGCGTATTGTTTCTTGTCGTAACAAAAATACCGTACGTACTGGCAATTCTCCCGATACTCGTGTGGATGCTATACTTTTTCACATGGAACCGCCTCTGGAAAGAGAGCGCTTTCGTAGTGGACAAGGGGTATTTCTACATATACAGAGTTAACGGAAGAAACAGAGCTACACTTGCTGAAAAAGTGCATCTCGCTGACTCATCTCTGATAGCCCCGGCAACAGAAGAATACCTGTCTACCCTTGATTCCGATGTGGTTCAGAAAGACTACTCAACTGAGCCCGGATGCGAAGACAGATATTTCATTGTTTATGACTGCGAAGGCAAAAAGACTGCATCATACTTTGTGGCATCACAGAAGCTTCTCACTGCACTGAAATATTATGCAAAAGAACAAACTATTGTCACTCAGACATCACGTTAAGGAGAAATAAACATGGGAAAAGCTCAATGGATATGGTATCCCGACGAATTCGAAGTATACCACAACATTCTTGTATCCAATTTAAGAGAACAGCGCAATGAATTTCAGCACCCGATGTGGGAACTCGGAAGAATTCACAACAGCGTTTTGTTCTACAAGATAGTCGATCTGGAAAAGCCCGAAAGATTTGACGTAAAATCCAATGGTCTGATTTCTGTCAGAGTAAATAACGGAAGAAAGACCGAATACAAATACGGAGACGGAATAATGCTCAAACCGGGCAGAAACTTTGTCAAGGTATATGCGTCAAGACTCGATGGAGGCTTCCCTGCAATTTACGGTACTGGAGAACATTTCTCAACAGACGCCACATGGAAAGTATCCATGTTCGGAAAAGAAGATGAATATGCGGACACAAATTCCCATTACAATTCACCGGATATGGACCCATGTGTTTTCTTCTTCAAATACAAAAGAATATTCCCAACTGCAGTGACTGAAGTCAACGGAGGCAAGCTCTATGATTTCGGATCGGAAGTCATGGGAAAACTAATCCTGGAATGCAAAAAGGACAATGTTCCCTGTTCTCTGTTCTACGGCGAGAGCGACACTGAAGCTTTGGATGAAGAAGACTGCATTCTGACTGATGAAAGAGATCTCAGCAAGGGAGAAAACGTATTCAGAAGCAGAGCGTGCAGATACGTATTTATCAAGTGCAATGAAAAACTCGAAGTTTCAATGGACTTTGAATACGTAGACATTCACGACGTTGGCAGTTTCAAGTGTTCGGACAAGAAGATAAACAAGGTGTGGAACGTGTGCAAATACACAATGCACCTCAACATGCGCGAAGGATTCTATGACGGAATAAAGCGCGACAGATGGATCTGGGGCGGAGACGCCTACCAGAGTCTGTTTGTGAACTCATATCTCACAAATGACACCGACATAGACAGAAGAACCATGACAATGCTGAGAGGAAGAGATGATCTTACCCAGCACATCAACACTATTATAGACTATTCATGCTTTTGGATACTGAATCTGTGGGAGTATTACTACTTCACATCGGACATTGAATTCTTAAAGAAATCCTATCCGAAGACGTTCAATCTCATAGACATGTTTGAAGCAAACAGAGATGAAAACTCGTTCATCCTGGGTTCCCAAAAGCGCGGCGACTGGACATTCATCGACTGGGCTGACATGGACAAAGACGGGCCCGTATGCGCCCTTCAGATGCTGATGTACAGAACATATGTCTGCATGTGTGAAATGTCCCAAGTCATCGGAGACGGAAAAGACAAGGAATTCTCAAAAAAAGCAAAGAATCTCAAGAAGAATATAAACAAGAAATTCTGGGACGAAGAAAAAGGCGGATTCATTTCCAGCTTCACATCCGGAAAACGTGAAATCCGCAGACATGCAAATATATTGGCAATCCTGTATGACGTTACAACAGATGAAAGAAAACAGTCAATAATTGAACACGTCATTAACAATTCCGAAGTCCCTGCAATCACAACACCATATTTCAAATTCTTTGAACTTGATGCAATGTGCTCCATAGGCAGTTTTGATATGTTCAAAGACATGCTCCACTCCTACTGGGGCGGAATGGTTGACTTAGGCGCCACCACGATGTGGGAACAGTTTGACCCGACTCAGAAAGGCGCAGAACACCTTGAGATGTACGGTGGCAAATACGGGCGCAGCCTCTGCCATGCATGGGGCAGCTCACCCATCTATCTCCTCGGAAGATACTGTCTGGGCGTAAGGCCGACTTCTCCGGGATACAAGACATTTGAAGTAAGACCGAATCTCATAGGTCTGAACAACGCGAAAGGCACAGTTCCTCTCGGAGAAAACCATTCAATTTCAATTGAGATGAGAGACGGAACAATAAAGATCAAGACAGACAAAGAAGGCGGTGTTCTCGCAATAAGAGATCAGCTCATAAAGATACCTGTCAACTTTGAGATAATGGAAAGAATGTAACGTAAAATTCTTGACAAAAAAATCCAAAGATAATGTGGTTTGGCCATCGCATTTCTTTGGATTTTTGAATATTTTGCTTCAACTTTACATTCTCAAATTACGTGACATAATTAATTAAACATAGTTTCACACATATTCTTGGGTCACATAATTGACAAATCATTAAACTCATGTTAAAATTATGACACACTTGTTCGAAAGATACTTGTATCTGCAGGACATACCCGTCAGGCGTTGGTAGCACCTGGCGGGTTTTCTTTATACCCTAACACAGCGTACTGACTGAAATCGTTCAGACAAATGGGCAATCATCTGGCAGAGCCGCTTTTCCAAAAACACTCGCAAAATCGGATTCGTGCTCTCTGTCCTGTAATCAATACCGATTGTAATCGCATTATTCGTTTCGTAAGGTGTAATGATGCGGGATAGTTCGGTTTCGTTCTGAACAGACAACAACTGCTGAAATGAGATGGGTTCCATTGACTGATTCGTGCTGTTATAGATGTGCAACTCATCATATTTTACGGCTTGCATTCCGTCCCAGTATGCACCGAAAAGTTTATATGTTGATTTCATAGGTCGATATAAACCCCCGTATTCAGTTCAATGGCACGCTGACAGTAGTCCTTCAATACTTCAAGCATTTCTTTATATCTCGGTACCGCAGGTTTGAGCAACCGATCTTCGGTCCATGATAAAAGGATTTTACATTTCTCGGCATTGAAATAATCGTCTTCGCCATAACTAATTAGAGAATCGCATTTTTCAGCAATTTCGTCTATAGCCCCGTCATCAAAAAACAGATCAACGTCGTCAAAGTCGTTATCGAGAATGAAATACTCGACTGAAGGATTTTGCTCAACGGGTTCAATAGCAATTGGACAACCAAATTTGTTAAATTGAACGTTATCGAAAGTTTTGTATAAAACGAATACCATTTACATTTCCTCCCGCTTTTTGATTTTGTAGTGTCCTTCACCTTTGTTCAAATCCGCCACAGATCCATCAAGATTAACCCACTTCTTGATGCTGTTATCGAATATTTTCAAGTAGCCGGCTACCATATCCGCTTGAACATGGTATCTGTCTCCTCTGAAAACATATTTTTCGCCTTTTTCCTTCACAGTATAATTGGGGCAATACTGATCTATGATTTCGTTGAGGTTTACCATCTGCTTTTTCCAGTTTTCATTATACTTGGCTTCTCGCAATTTTGATTTATCAAATTTTTTCTGATCTTTTGCAGATGCCGGAACCTTTACCTCAATGTAATGCTTTGACGCTTCCGAATAAGCGCTTTTGCTATCAGCCATTTATGCCACCCCCTTCGTGAGACGGTGCATATCGACATAAACGCGATAGTCGATGCCCATGTTCGCCAGCTGCTTTTCAGCAATTATGTCGTGCTTCCCGTATATCAACAGCTTCGAAGGGAGTATGCGAAGAACCTTCGATATGAAAGTGAAATCATATTCCGATCTCAGCTTATCGCACCCGAGAAAGCTGGTCGCCCAAATGACACCTTTCGGAAATGCTTTCAGATTTTCCACTGATCGCGGGCTTCCTATTCTGGCATTCATAATAATCTTAATGCCGTTGCAGGCGAGAACCGCCAAAAACAGCTGATTCGCAAGCATTATCATGTCCTGCCACTCCGCATCCATATCATCCGTCACCGTAATGTCAAGACCGATAACACCCATGCACTTTTTGTATTCATCGATGTCATCGAATACATTTTCAAGTCTGCGGTACAGATCGGAATCCGAGCTGAAAAAGCATAATACGGTTTTTTTCGGATTGGTCACAATTTTGTTGTTCCGATTGTAATAAGGAACAATTAGTTCTGGATCAGAATCCAGAAACATATCCTTTCTAAAAATCGGAAATCCATCTTTAGAAAAGTCAATCTTGCCGTCAAGGTATTCTATTAACCTATCAGCGACTGATAACAAATCTGTTGTATTTTTTATCATCTTTATGTGCCTCCTTTTTAGGCAATATATTTTGCTTGGAGACACAAAAATACACTTGTTTGAAAGACACTTGTATCTCCAGAACAATCAAAAAATAAAGTACCCGTTTCAAAAACGTTTGGTAGCCGTATTTGAAACAAATCATGAATATGCGAATTCGTTCACGAATCTTCACAAAACACATCCACGCAACAATAACACAATCGTTGCAATCTCAATCACTTGACTATATCATCGTACCTTTCTTTAAGCAAATGCTTAAGAAGGTTTTTTTCATAATCAAATATTTTATTTCCATAATTCTTACGTCGATTTCTAAGGTTTTTCTCGATAAATCCAGCCATTTCAAAATCAACCCCAAAATCTGCCATTATTTGGTTGATATTACATATATTCAGAGCAATCAAATAGGATATTGGAGCAAGAAAATACTTTCCAAAATAATCAGCTAAATCATCGTTATCGGTATTTTCATCATTATCTTCACAAACATAATGCCCAACCTCATGGAGAATGTTTCTCCTCATGTTACCAATTGATCCAATATCTCCTATATTATCGTTATAAAAAATCATAGGGGGAGTTTCATTGGTCGGCGGAACATAAAACCCAGAAGGAGATTTTTTCATCAACAATGCTCTCTTCAAAATAGGAAATTCGCCATATTGTAAAAGTCGAATGCCCATCCTTCTGCACAATTCCTTAACATCAACAGGAAAAGAATAAATGTTGTAGTCTATATAAATTTCTCCGACAAGTTCTGCCATCTTGTCATATTGCTGACCTTTTCTATACATCAGTTCACCGTACCAAGAATCAGAGCAATAAGTTGATTTTTCTCTTCAGGAGTCAATTCATTTCCGTAGCGAGCGACCGCCGTTGAAATTGCGTTATAAGCACTAATAGACTTTTCTTCATCATCAAGGAGATAAGTGGTTTCAACATTAAGTGCTTTTGCAAAATTAATTACTATGTCAAGTCTAGGGCGCTTTTCACTACGCAAATATCGCGAAACAGAGCTTTCAGTGATTCCGCTCAACCTTGCCAAATCCTTTTGTGTTAAGTTCTTTTTCTCCATAAGATTAAGAACCTTTTCTTTCCAAGACATACATAACCTCCTTTGGTTCTCAAAGAACCCAACATCATTATACATTGCAGATTTGCAATTGTCAATATCGCATTTGAAATTATTCAAACATAATTTTGAACGTTTCGCAACCTTGATGTGGATAGATACTCAAACAATATGGTACACCATTGTGATTTAACAAATGCTTACAATCTACCTATCTCAAATATAAAAAACAACAACACAATTAGGGTTAGCGTACTCTTTGTGCTGTTGTTTTTTATTCCTATGGGATTGGAATAATATGCAATCTTTTTTTGTTATCCATTAACCAGTTTCAGGAACTTTGTATCGTTCATCTGTTCGTTGGATATATATTTCCCATCAGAAAACAACGCATAAGTCGTAATAGGAGTTGGCGCTCTCTGTGCCTCTTCCTTTGAAGATATATGTATTGCCTTGAACGGGATATTGTGCTCTTTTGCAGTTGCTTCCACTATAGGGACATACTTTCCGTTGAACGGACATTGACTTGTATAGAATAAAACATAGCCTGAGTCATCAATGTGCGGATCTTTGGCGCATTCTTTGAAAGACGGCTTTGGAGCACTCTCTTCAAACGGAAGATACCACAGCTCTATTCCGTTGGTAGCTCTGTCGGCCACCGAAAAACCTTTGTATTTAAGGTATTTTGGGTCGGACAAAAACGGAAGTTTCTTCTGTGAAGACAGAATGCAAAGTCCCATTTTTCCTTTTGACTTACTGTCATTGATGCATGATTCCAGAAGGTCATTAGAATATCCGTGTCCTTTAAACGAGCCTGACACCCAGAGGCAATCAATATACATGTATCCTTTTGCATCTAGGGGGTTCCATGCGTTTTCTGCAGGCAGGTATTCTATGAAGCACTTTCCGCGCTCGACACTTTTGAGGAATACGAGTCCGTCATCAAACCTGTCCTTCAGCCATGCTTTCTTTGAAGATACCTGTATGTCGTTGTTGTTGGATATTGCACAACAGATGTGCTCTTTCTCAAGATTTTCTTTTGTAAGTTGTATGTATTCCATAATTACGCATCAATCGACATTGTCGACCGGTTTTGTCTCCCCTATTTTTTCTTTTGCAGCTCTGTTCCGCTCATCCAACAGATGAGGATCAGAAGATATTGTGTTTTTCGCTTCTTCGAATGCGTGATAAATGAGTTCTGAGTTTCCAAGAGAAGCAGACAGCTTCAGTCCTGATTCACCGGACTGTCTTATAGTGCCATCTGTCTGCGCTATAAAGTCGCCCGGCCCTCTCATCTCAAGGTCCTTTTCGGCTATCTTGTATCCGTCATTTGTCTCACAAAGTGTCTGGAGTCTCTCCTTGGCTTTTTCGCTCTTGGAGTCAGACATCAAAAAGCAATAGGATTTCCTGCTTCCCCTTCCGACACGTCCCCTCAGCTGGTGCAGCTGGGCAAGTCCGAAGAATTCAGCATTTTCAACTACCATAACCGAAGCGTTCGGAACATTGACGCCGACTTCAATAACGGTTGTTGACACGAGAATGTCCAGTTCTCCCTTGACAAATCTCTCCATCACTTCGTCTTTCTGTTTCTGTTTGAGTTTTCCGTGAATAAACCCTATTCTCAAATCCGGGAATACTTTTTCGGATAGTTCATCTGCGAAATTCACAGCAGCTTTCATGCTTCTTCCGCCTTCACGAACTACTCCCAAAGGAATAAGGTCTTTCTGGGATATCTCTTCTCCGGATTCACCTACAAGTTTTTCTTCTTCAACTGATGGGCAAACGATATATACCTGACCGCCTTCGTCAACTGTTTTGCGTATGTATCCGTTCAGTCCGTCCCTGTAGTCCTCTCCGAGTGCAAAAGTAGATACTTTCTTTCTGCCCGGAGGCATTTCATCAACAGTGGATATATCGAGATTTCCGAACAGAACGAGAGCCAGTGTTCTCGGTATTGGAGTAGCACTCATTGTCAGGATGTGGCAGTCGAAATTCTTTTCCGCAAGCTTCTTTCTCTGGTTTGCTCCGAATTTGTGCTGCTCGTCTGTCACAACCAGTCCGAGGTTGTCAAACAAGACATTGTCTTCAAGCAGTGCGTGTGTCCCTATAATGAGCCTGACGTCTCCTGAATATATTCTTTCAAGCAGCATTCTCTTTTCCGCAGCTTTCATTCCGCCTGTCAGAATTTCCGTCCTGTACCCGATCTTTTCAAACAGAGGTTTTAAGTCGTTATAGTGCTGTCTTGCAAGAATTTCGGTAGGTGCCATTATTGCAGCCTGCTCGCCGTTTTCAAGTGCCGAGAACACGGCAAATGCGGCACAAACCGTTTTGCCCGAGCCAACGTCACCTGTCACGATTCTCGACATCTTCTTTCCGGAAGTGAGGTCTTCTTCTATCTCGCCTATAGTCCTCTTCTGAGCATTTGTAAAGGTAAATCCGAACATCGATTCAAACTTTTTCATGTCGGATTTTGCATAAGCTTTTCTTGTCGCCTGTTTTTCTGTTTTTCCCGATGAGAGAAGGTTCAGTGCGAACAGATACATCTCTTCGAAAGCGAGTCTTCTCTTGGCTGTGTCTACACTTTCAAGGTCAGCGGGATTGTGTATGTTTTCAAGGGCAAAGCGCAAATCGCACAGCCCGTATTTCATCTTCATATCCGCAGGCAGAATGTCTTTTACGCAGTCATCGGCGCGTTCATCCAGTGCATATCTGAATGCCGATTCTATTGCGTTGTGTACTATCTTCTGTGACAGTCCCGATGTGAGCGGATAAATGGCGTAGAGGCTCTTTTCGTCTGCTTCTCTCATATTGTCAGCTATTGGGCTTGACATGAACACGGCTTTGTTCTTCTTTTCTATCTTGCCGTAGAATCTGTATGTCTCACCCTGGACAAGAGCCTTGTCCATATACGGCTG
>JAILLB010000080.1 GCA_024693345.1 Clostridiales bacterium | reverse complement strand
AGCCTTAAGGTCACGTACTATTACAGAATGTACAAAGACATGTGGGGAACAATCAAACTCGAACTGGTGATGGATTCCATAAAGGGTGATGCAACAGTATTTGGCTTCAACAGCTTTATGAATGAACAGCACACAATCGTTCTTTCCGAATGGGGATTTGCAAAAGCGGATTCCGAACACGATCCGATGCTTTTCAGAAGCTATGACACAAAATGGGAAGCAGTAATGGGTCCGAGAAGTGAAAGACTGGAATTCACATATGGCGACAACTTTGTGGTGTATATAAACAATCAGATCTCCGGAACATGGAAAACAACCACCAGAGGAGACGAGAACTTTTTGATAATAACCCTTAAAGACGAAACCATTTTGGAAGGTACGTACAGCGTAGAAAACCGGAATCTTGGCATCACATGGGAAGAAGACGAAGAGATGACACTGTACCGAGTCATGGAACTGTTATATTAATCATTGGAACGGGTCTTAATCAGACTCGTTCTTTTTTGCGCTTTCATCTATGTTTTTCCGGGCATGTAAATTGCAATTCAATGCATAATAAGGTATAATCTATGACGTAAATACGGAGGTTTTCTTATGACCAGAAGAAAAAAGATTTCAGATGGCATTTATCTGAATTATATAGAAGACAACAGGTTCAAAGTAAATGCTGTCAGCATAAAGTTTATGCTGCCCATTCAGACCGAAAAAAACACATCAAGAGCCCTAATATTTCCGGTCATTACCAGGGGAACAGTACATTATCCGACTGAAAAGGAACTGAACAAGACACTCGAACTTCTGTACTGCAGTTCACTGAACTATTCTCATTCAAAGATCGGGGATATGACTTTGGATACTTTGAATTCTGTGTTTCTGAGAGACAAATACATCCAGGACGACACAGATGTGGAAACGGGAGTGATGAAAATCCTGGAGGATGTAATTCTTCATCCGCTTCTTGAAAACAACACTTTCAAAACAGATACCGTGAAGACGGAAGTTAAGCAGCTGGCAGACTCCGAAAGAGCTTCAATCAACAACAAAGGCAGATATGCAATAAACAGGTGCATCAGAAACATGCTGAGTGAAGATCCGTTCGGATACCCGGCAAACGGAACTGTTGAAGACATTGAGAAAACCACATCCGAACAGATTTATGAGCAGTACATTTACATGCTCAGCCATGCGAGAATAGAAATATTCATTGCGGGCGTTGTGGATTTTGACAGACACTTTAAGTTCTATAAAGACATCTTCTCGCAGATTGACAGACAATATGAGGAAAAGACGGTTGTCACGCCGATAACTGACCACGTGACTGAAGTAAAAAAGGTGAGAGAGAAAGACGATGTTGCCCAGGGAAAGATGGTAATAGGCTTCAGATCATTCTGCAGCAACAAAGACGATTACGAAGATTACGCGCCATATGTAGTCGGCCTCAACATATTCGGTTCCGGCTCAACAAGCAAACTATTCAACAACGTGAGAGAAAAGATGAGCCTGTGTTATTACTGCTCATCGTTCTCGGTGTATGAAAAAGGCCTTATGTTTGTTCAGTCAGGTGTTGCAATGGAAAACGAGGAAAAGGCTTATAACGCGATTTTGGATCAGCTTGAAAACATGAAAAAAGGCGACATAACCGAAGGCGAAATTGAGAACGCAAAGTCCGACGCCATTTCCGAAACGGTTGCCACTTTCGATTATCTTCAGGGCATCATATCCTGGTGCTTTGAAAAGATACTAGTCGGAAAGCCTTTTGATTCACAGCTGTACATTGACAGCATCAACAGAGTGACAAAAGAACAGATTGTGGAAAAGTTCAAGAAAGTTGAACTCGACACATATTACTTCCTCTATGGAGGTGAATCCAAATGAGTACATTTGAAACAAAAAAATATCCATCAATAGATGAGCAGGTTATTTGTGCCAAACACAGAAGCGGCCTAAAAATAAAGCTAATACCCAAGAAGTTCAGCTCGGGCTGTGCCGCGTTCGGAACAAGGTACGGGGGCAAGGACAGTGTATTCAAGCTCGAAGGAGAAAAAGAATTCACAGTCATGCCTGAAGGTGTTGCTCACTATCTTGAACACAAGATGTTTGAAAACGAGGATGGTTCTGACACATTCGAGAAATTCGGAAGGTACGGAACATATGCGAATGCATATACAAGCCACGATGTTACCTGTTATCACTTTACATCAACAAATCACTTCACGGATAACCTGAGGATTCTGCTGGATTACGTATCCCATCCGTATTACACAAAAGAAAACGTAGATAAGGAACAGGGAATAATAGGGCAGGAAATAAAGATGGGCGATGATAACCCAAGCAGAGCCCTGTACTACATGCTGTTGAATTCTCTGTATGAGTCTAATCCCGTAAAGACAAAGGTCGTAGGAACAGTTGAATCAATTGCACAGATTACACCCGAACTTCTGTACAAGTGTTATAACACATTTTACAATCTATCCAACATGAGACTCTGTGTTTCTGCAGACACCACAATGGAAGAGATACTCGGTGTATGCGATGAGGTGCTTAAGGATCAGCCTGAAAAGAAAATAATCCGCAGGAGTTTTGTTGAAAAAGATGAAGTGAACAGCAAATACTCCGAGAAAAAAATGTCTGTTTCAAAGCCCATATTCATTGCAGGAATCAAAGACAATTTCTATTCTGACGACTACAATGAAATGACGAGAAGAAGCATAGTGAGCGACTTGCTCATGACTGTGCTTTTCGGACAGTCGGGAGACTTTTATCAGGAAGTGTACGAGAGCGGTCTCATCAACGATTTCGGATACGGAGCCAACTATTCAGATGCATATGGCTTCTGTGATTTGTCAGGAAAGACAAGCGAACCGGAAAAGGCCTATGAAAAGATTGTTGAGTGTCTAAAGGACGCAAAAAACATTCTCAAAGCCGAAGACTTCAACAGGTGTAAGATTGCTTCAATCGCATCACTTGTAAAATCCTGTGACGCTGTCGGAATTGCGCAGGCTGAATTCAGATCCACCATCTTCGGAGGAGAGATATTCGACACTCTTGAAATGTACAGGAATGTGACATTTGACGAAGTGGTGAATCTGGCAGATGAACTATTCCAGGAAAATCATTTGACACTTAATGTGGTAAAACCACTCAAAGATTAATTGATTATTCACCCCAATAGGATTAAAATATATCTAGATTTTCTTAACGATTGAAAGGAGAAAGCGAACGGCTTCTTACAGAGCATTTCGCATATGATTTAGTCAATAACCCATGATTGAAATCACGGGCTTGAAAAAAGCAAGTGAATCAATCAGCCACTGAGTGGCTAATTGACTACCCAAAGTTTTGAGACAGAAACTACGTTGGTTTAATTATCACACCTGCGGACGTCAGCTCTAATCTGTAGCTCTGTGGTTCGATATTAAAAGTCCCGATGGGTAAGGACGGTGTGTCGGACATGTAAGTTTTACCAACATGGGGGAAGGGCACCTAACGGTATGATGTGTACCGGCTTACAGCATTAAACACATCAATCTAAAGAAAGGACCGAACAATAGAAATGTTGGTATATGTGCAAGATATAGACGGACATCCATTAATGCCGACAAATCGTAATTGCTGGGTCCGAAAGGCATTGGAATCAGGAAAAGCAATAGTTCTAATAAGATGTCCGTTCACGATACGTCTCACATATGAGACAAAAACAAAAGTGGTTCAACCAATCACACTGGGAGTAGATGCCGGCAGTGAGCACATCGGGTTGTCGGCAAGTACGGAAACAAAGGAAGTATATGCATCCGAAGTTGAACTGAGAACCGATGTGACAAAGAATCTGTCAACACGTAGGGAACTAAGAAGAGGAAGACGTTACAGAAAGACTCGCTATAGAAAACCAAGATTTCTTAACCGTGTTTACAGTAAGAACAAAGGATGGCTAGCTCCGAGCATAGAGGCAAAGATTGATGCTCACATGCAGGCAATCAAGAAAGTAATGCAGATTCTACCAATATCCGCAATAATAGTGGAAGTTGCATCCTTTGATATGCAGAAGATAAAAGCAATATCCGAAGGTAAGCCATTGCCCGAAGGGACAGATTACCAGCAGGGTGAGCAACTGGATTTCTGGAATGTACGAGAATATGTTTTGTTCAGAGACAATCACACATGTCAGTGCTGCAGAGGAAAGTCCGGATGCAAAGAATTGAATGTGCATCATATCGAAAGCAGAAAGACCGGAGGCAATGCTCCAAACAATCTGGTTACTCTGTGTGAAACATGTCACAATCAGTATCACAGAGGAGAAATAAAGCTGCCCAAGACAATCAGTCGCGGAGAATCACTTCGTGATGCAGCATTCATGGGAATAATGCGCTTTGAGTTATTGGGAAGACTAAGAAATATGTATCCCGAAATTGTATCAAGTACATATGGTTACATAACAAAGAATACAAGGATAACAACTAACCTGCCCAAGAGTCATGCCGTTGATGCATTGTGTATTTCAAATCACCCGAAAGCAGAACGTTCAGATAGTGTGTATATGCAAAAACGTGTGAGAAGACACAACAGACAGTTGCATAAGACGAACATTCTGAGAGGTGGAATCAGAAAAGCAAATCAGGCGCCGAAAGAAGTCAAAGGATTCAGATTAAACGACAAAGTAATGTACAAAGGACAGGAGTGCTTTGTACACGGCAGAAGGACAAGCGGATATTTTGACTTAAGATTATTTGATGGAACCAAAGTTGATCCATGTGCATCGTGGAAGAACTTGACCATAATAGAACATACAAATACAACATTAACTAAGGAGGTTACGCTCTCCTCCCACGACTAAAGTCACGGGTGTCCGAGCCTCATTTTCATGAATTCTCTCATAGTACAATCAAAAACACTGTATGACGTATCATGGGTTTCTTTCCCGGGACTCGGAATACAGGATTTCACACTTAACAGCGTGTGTTTCAACATATTCGGGCGCGAAGTGGCATGGTACGGTGTCCTTATTTGCCTCGGTATAATCCTGGCTGTTGTTTATGTAGCCTACAGGGCAAAACAGGTAGGAATCAAATTCAATGACATTCTCGATTACACACTGTTTTCAGTTCCGCTGTCAATCATAGGTGCAAGACTGTATTTCGTAATCTTTTACGGCAACTACAACTCGTTCCTGGAAATAATAGCCATCTGGAACGGCGGTCTTGCAATATACGGCGGCATCATTTTCGGTGTTATCACGGTAATAGTCGTTTCAAAATTCAAGAAACAAAACTTCTTTAAGGTATTTGACTGCATCTCTCCTGCCGTAATGATGGCGCAGGCAATAGGAAGATGGGGCAACTTCATGAACGGAGAAGCCTTCGGAGGAATAGTTTCCGAGAGCAGTCCTTTGTACTTCATCAGAATGGGAATTAAAAATACACTTACATACGAAACGTTCGGTGTATCGGAAATGGTATACGTTCATCCTACATTCCTGTATGAGTCACTCTGGAATGTTATAGGGTTTGTCCTCATTAATCTCTTCTACAAGAAGAAAAAGTATCACGGACAGATTCTTCTTGCATACCTTGGCTGGTACGGTCTCGGAAGAGCATTTATTGAGATGCTCAGAACCGATTCGCTTTACATAGGATCGTCTTCAATCAGGGTTTCTTCGCTGGTCGGAGCAATCTGTGTCGTTATAATAGTTCCGCTCCTCATTATCCTTAACCTTGAATTCAACAAGAGAAGAGACAGAGGAGAAATACCAAGCTGGTTTGTTCCGGACATTCTGTATTTGTTCGGAGTAGGCAAAAGAGTTGACAGTCAGAGCACTCCCATTGAAGAAAAAGTTGATCAGCAGGATGAAAAAGAAGAATTCAGAAGTGAGAATATAAAGGCAACAGACATTGAGTTTGATGACAATATAAACGCGGACACCAATGACTATGACGTAAAAGTACTTGTCAGCGAAGATATTGTTCAGTCCATTGCTCCTGAAACAAAGAGTGAAACCGAAAAAGAATCCGAACCCGACAGTACTGAAGAAGAGAAAAAGGACGAAGAGGAGACTTCCGATGAGCATAATAATTGACGGCAAACAAACATCAGCTGTAGTCAGAAAAGAATATGCCGAAGAAATAAAGGAACTTGCCAAAAAGGGAATAGTTCCGGGTCTTGCTGTTATTATAGTCGGAGACGATGCTGCGTCGGCAATATATGTCAGAAATAAGGGCATTGCATGTCAGCAGGTAGGAATCTATTCGGAAATAATAGAACTGCCGAAAGAAACAACTCAGGATGAACTTATAAACAGAATAAAAGTTCTCAACGAAAGAAAAGACATTGATGGAATTCTGGTTCAGGTTCCTCTTCCGAAACATATAGACCCCAAGGCAGTTGTCGCAAGCATTTCACCGGCAAAAGACGTAGATGCTTTCTCCGAAGTAAACGTGGGAAAGATCATGATAGGAAACCACTATTTCCTACCGTGTACACCCGCTGGCATTATTGAACTGCTCAAGAGATACAACATAGAAATATGCGGAAAAGACTGTGTGGTTATAGGGAGAAGCGATATTGTAGGCAAACCCATGGCAATGCTTCTGATGCATGAAAACGGAACAGTCACAATCTGTCATTCAAAGACAAGAAATCTTGCAGACATAACAAGAAGGGCAGACATTCTCGTTGTGGCTATGAAAAAGCCGAGATATGTCAAAGCCGACATGGTCAAAGAGGGCGCAGTCGTAATTGACGTTGGAATGAACCGCGATGCAGAGGGCAAACTGTGCGGAGATGTTGACTTTGATGAAGTTAGCAAAGTTGCTTCCTACATAACACCCGTTCCGGGCGGAGTAGGTCCAATGACAATCACTATGCTGTTAAAAAATACCATAACTGCAGCAAAGCGCAATCACGGTATTGAGTAATAGAAGAAAGAAAAGGTATAAGTATGTTGAAACGTGTTCTCGCACTGGTTTTTGTTGTTGCAATCCTGTTTGCATTTGCAAGCTGTCAGAAAAAGGGAGGTATTTATCCTGATCTTCCATGGGATGCAATTACATTTGAGTATGAAGAGTATACCGAAAGTGTTGCAACCTACTCAACAATCAAATGGGGAGAAAGAGTATACATTCCGTACGGAAATCTGGAAGATGCGTTAAAAGAAGGCGATCTGGCGGACTGTCTTGGATATACATCTGCCAACGGTAAAGTTGACAAAAACTCAAGAGTATTCACTATCACCGGTGATAAAGACCATAACTATCTGTTAATATGCAATGTCGAAAACAGCGCATATATTCCCGTTATTTACAGAGCAATGGATACAAGACATCAGGCAGTGGCAAAACCCGGGATTGTAAATGATCCGTTTTACAGCTACTGGAAATAGGCACTTTTTCAATTGACAATATGGTCGTCAAATGCTATACTTGACACCGATGCGGGTGTGGCGGAATGGCAGACGCGCTAGACTTAGGATCTAGTGGTGACCCCGTGCAGGTTCAAGTCCTGTCACCCGCACCATATTCGAGTATTCATAACAGAATCATGTTGTGGATACTCTTTTCATATATGAAATGTTTACAAGAGGAAGAAAAATGATTCAGACTAACGAGTTAGATTATGCACTGGAACGTCGTCTGCAGATAATTAATCCGGCTCTGCATCGCCATTTTACGGATGCGGTTTTTGGCCTGCAGAATGTTCTGTCTAACTACAAAAATCTGTTTCCGGCTTACACCGATCACACAGAATTGCATTCGCTGAACGTCATAGATTTCTGCAATCGTTTGATTGGCAATCAGATCGAAAAATTGAATGCAGATGAAATATACTCGCTGCTTCTGGGGTGCTACTTCCATGACACAGGAATGGGCATTTCAAAAAAAGACTATGAGAGATTTTCAAAAGAGATAGATTTCGGTGATTATTTCGAAACTCATACAAAAGACGACCCTTCACGAATCATACGCGACTTTCACAATGAGTTTTCTGGATGTTTCATTCGCAAATATGCAGAATTTTTCGAGATTCCGTCAAAAGATCATCTGTGGACAATAATCGAAATATCCAGAGGGCATCGCAAGACACCTCTTCTGGATGAAAAACAGTATCCGGTTTCTCTTGAACTGGAAAACGGCAGCTCGATATGTGTGCCTTATCTGGCAGCTCTCATTCGTCTTGCAGATGAAATCGATGTTTCAAAACAGCGCAACTCAATATTAATGTATGACTCAAGCGCATTCACAGAAGAGAACGACATAATGCAGTTCAAAAGACACGAAGCAATCCGTGAAATGCAAATGACACCGGATGAGTTCATTCTTCATGTCAAAACGGACAGCGATAAAGTCATGGACAGCATCAGAACGGTTGCGACAAAAATGCAATTTGTGCTGGATGAGTGTCGAAAAGCCGTGAATGGCCGTACGCCGTTCACAATATCTCAAAAACAAGTTGTGATTCAGAAAATAGTTGAAGAGTAATAGGTGTGTCTCGTCAATAACCCATGATTGAAATCACGGGCTTGAAAAAGCAAGTGAAGAGATCAGCTACGTAAGTAGATTGTTGACTACCCTAAGTCTTGAGACAGAGACTACGTTGGTTTAATTATCACACCTGCAGACGTTTGTCCTAA
>JAILLB010000064.1 GCA_024693345.1 Clostridiales bacterium | reverse complement strand
TGTTTAAAGACAGTCATCCCGCTGTATACTGGAGAAGCATATACAGGGACTTTGACACATATAACATTTGAGCGGTTTCTCATGTTACAGAGACCTTTCTCATAGCCTACTCAACCACTTTAATCACTTCGCATGGCTTTTTTCCCATGCTCGGCGATTCAATCACCGAGTAGTTGACGCTTAGAAGGCTGTTCGCTTTGAGCCTCCGATGCAGGTTCAGAAGCAGAGGATGGAGCTGTCGCCTGTGATGCAGCCACTGTTGCTGCACCTGTAGATGCGGCTTTTGCCACTGAAGAAGCAACTATAGCATGAGTTATCATCAAAACAAGACCTGATCCAAACGCAATCAATCCAAGGGTTAATTCCTGTTTTGCAATTACTGCAACAAGCATCTTTACAACATCAACATCCACTTGTCGTAAAAACAGTCCTGCTAGATATCCGATCCCGCCAATCGAAGCGGCGAAAAGACCGCTCACAATTCCGGATACACCGAGTGACTTAAGCACGCGAAAATGCGGAACTGCTACAGCAAGAATGAACAGTGACGATGCGGCAACTCCGGATATGTATCCTATCCTGAGTATTGTCATGTTCTCTTCGGGCAGTATATATGCAAGTACTTCAACAAGTTCAATTGGCACATACTTTTCGAGTTCGTCAAATACCTGCTGGCTTCCGCTGAGAGCATAATCTATCGTATCAGCATAAACAATGACATAGCCTTTAAGAATGTCGGTGAAAAATGTAGGACTGTCAGGGTCAAGTCTTTCAGTTGAACCGGTGGATTCCTGGTACCATTTTGCAATCTTTTCGGAATCGTCCCCTGTAATTCTAATGTCAAATTTTTCAAGTTCTTCTCTTATAAATCTGTTGATTGTTCCAGCATGCCTGTCTATCACTTTGCAGATTTCATCTGCATAACCGCTTGTTTTTCCTGATGTGACAAGTTCGGCAACTCTTGCCAGAGCATCGTAAACGACATCGACCATTTCATCTGAATTGACTATATCGTATGAAATCTTGTCAACGGTGTCGGGAGAATACTCCAGTCCGCTCTGATCGAGCATCTCGCAGATAAACTTTGACAGATAATACTGGATACTGTTGAGATAATTGGTTATATATGTGTCAATTACATCTCTGAATGCGCCAATAATAGCCTCTATAAGATGAGTGAAAACATAATTGTCTTCAATACTGAGCGTTATCTTTGTTTTCACTTTGTCCGAACAGCGCTTTGCAATTTGATCCAGCAAATCCTGGGTGACATCGATGTTGAACTTTTGAAATTCAAATCCAAAGAAACTCTCGACTTCATCTTTATGATTCTCGATTACTTCAATTATTTCACCAGTCGGATACTTCTTATTGTTTGATTCTTCATCCCTGTTTACAATTCTGACAGCAACTTCAAACAATATGTTGTTTACTGCCTCCGAATACTTCACATCGCTCATGATTCCCATGATATCGGAACGCTTATAGCTGACACCGCATTCGTCAAGAGCATCGCAGATTGCGCTTCCTATGAGAGTAAACGTGGTATCGTTAAGGACAAGAGAAACTTTATTGATTATGTCAGTATCTTCCTTCTCTGCTCTTAACAGGGTCATGGCCTGATAACCAGCTGAATCCTCAGTCGTTTTGGGATCCGCCTTTACAGATGGCAATTCGGACATGCAGGAACCCTTGCTGGCCGTTTCACGCACGGTATTTTTTATTCCATAGTGAAGTCCTTCAACCACTAGACCTGCCATCAGGACAAGACACATGATTATTGACAACAAAGCTGAGATAAATTTTCTCATAAAAACCTCGATTAATTCTATTATGTCCACGGAACAACTGTCCCGTGGACATAACATTTACGTGTTAATTGTTAACTTCTGAGTTCTGATTACGGAAGAGGTACTACAACTCCAACAAGAACGCAACCTGCGTCAAATTCAATTGTAGAAACTTCGTTCTTAACGTAGTTCTTAAGTGTACCTTTGACATAAATTTCGTCGCCGACTTTAAGATCAGCTGCGCCTTCACCTTTAAGTCTGAAGCACTGGATCGGATAATCGGTCAAACCAGCAACAACGATTGTTACGGTGATGTTTTCATACTGTGTTGAGTATTCTGTGTCAATGCTTACGATTACACCTTCAAGTGCTGATTCTTCAGCAAGAGACTTACCGCCTGCAAGTTTGTATGCAGCCATTACTGTCTTAACCTGATTGTACTTGGAATTCGGAACGAGAACGCATCCTGCATCAAATTCGATTGTAACAACATCGTTCTTTGTGTAGTTCTTGATGAATCCGAATACTGTGATCTTGTCGCCTACTGCGAGAAGTGAAGCACCCTCACCTTTAAGTCTGTAGCACATGATCGGATATTCATCATATCCCGGGCATACGATTGTTACGGTGATGTTTTCATACTGCTCTGAGTATGCTGTGTCGATTGATTTGATAACACCTGTAAGAATTGAAGGAGAAGTCATCTTCTCACCTGTTGCCAATCCATAAGCAGCTGTGAGTGTCTTTGACTGATCCGGAATCTCTTCAAATCCGAGCAGTTTGCATCCTGCATCAAATTCGATTGTGACATTTTCATTCTTTGTGTAGTTCTTGAGTGTACCTTCAACTGTGATTTGGTCACCGACTTTGATGTCTTCAGCGCCTTCGCCTTTAAGTCTGTAGCACTGAATCGGTTTTTCGGTCATTCCGTCAACGACGATTGTAACAGTGATGTTGCCATACTGCTCTGAGTATGCTGTATCGATTGAAATAACTTCACCGAAGAGTCTGTATGTGCCATCGAGTTTTTCATTTGTTCCGAGAGCATAAGCGAGTTCAACAATCTGCTTGTATGAAAGTTCTGTAGCAACAACGTTGATTGTGAATTCGAGTACTTCAGCTGTTTCACCTGCTTTAACTACAGCTTTAACTGTAACAACTGCATCATTGTCAGGGATAGAAATTGTGAGAACGCCGTTTTCAATCTTAGCGCATTCGCCTTCAACTGACCATTCAATTACAACGTCTGTGTATGTTGAACCTGTCGGGTTGAGAGTGAATGTTGTTTCTTCTGAAACTGAATTCGGGAACTTAATCTGGTCAACTTCGAGAGCAACCTTTTCAGCATCGCTCTTCTCGGGAAGTTCCTTGTACTGGATTGCAGCAACATCAACAGGAGTGATATAGAAAGCGCCGTCGTATACGCAAACAACGCCTGTTACATCAGCTATATAACCAAAGTGAGTTGTGTGTCCTTCGATGAAAGCACTTGTCTCATCTGCGTTAAGAGGACATACTGAAGAAGAAATTCTTACATAGGATTCAAGTTTGCCGAGTTTGAACTTGTAATAACCACTGCCAGTGTCCTGTCCTGTGATTTCTACACCTTTGACTGTAACTAATGAACTCTGTAATGAAGCAAGTGCTTCATCTTTAAGTGATGATGCATTTGCATATACTTCTGTGAGGTCACGAGGAGTTACAGTGTTTCCTGAACTTACGATTTCAAATGTTGCTTCTTTGATTTCCCATGTTCCGCTGTATGTTGTTCTCTTACCTGTTACGTAAACTTCATCACCGATTTTTACGCCGCCCTCTACCGGGTCGTCTGTCATTCCGTATGCATAATAACCGCCGTCATTATCTTCGAAATACAAGCAGTTGTAGCTATCTCCGAGAGACTTTGCAATAATACCTGTTACTATACCTCTTACAGTCAGAGTCTCATCTTCTTTAGCGTCAACATACTGCTGCCATGAATACACTTTGTATTCCGGAACAGTGTGATTGAATCCTGCTGAAGCGCTGTTTCCGTTCTTTTCAACTGTGAACTTGAGTTCATACTCAATTTCTGTTGTTGTTTTTTCGTTGACATCGATCTTAGCTGTTTTTCCATTTTCATTCGGAACAACTTTAACGCTGTCAGCACTTCCCTTGGTGACATTAACTTCCCATTTTACCTGGAATGCTTCACCATCAATCGTAACAACTGCAATAACATCGTAGTCTGAAGGAGTTACGACCGGTTTGTCTTTGTACATTGTGAGCACATATTCGTATGCCTGATCCAAACCTTTATCATCCGGAGTAGTTATTGTACATGATGACAAAAGGGATACGACTAGAATAATGCTAATGACTAAAGCTAAAAGTTTTTTCATAAAGATTATTCTCCCATAAAAATTTATGTTTTATTTTTTTATTGCCCTACTTGAATATCTCCCAAAGAGATTACTTTAATTTGATATTCGCCTTTGTAATAACTGACCAGTCCTTTGACATCTATGGTCTTGTCCTGGAAATAGTCTTTTGTGATTAGTTCTCCGTTTTCATAGAACGGATTTGTTCTAACGGTTATGGCTTGTCCGTTTACGGAACAAGACAGAGTCATTGAACCATAGGATGAGCTGTCTTCGTTTTCGGTAACATTTACTCTGGTTACCTTGAGTCCGTGCATTTCAATTGTGGTGTCCATTGTTAGTTCAGCATATGAAAACTCTTTCAGTTCGTCATCTGTTATGATGGAAACTTTTTCATTGTTGAACTTTTCGGGGTCCGTGAGCACATAAGCACCGGATTTACCTGTACTTATGAGTTTTAAGTTGTCCGGATCATCAGGTTTCATTATTCTGTACTGAAGTCCAGATACCTGATAAGTACCACCGGCTTCATAGAACTGAACCGTTCCGACAATTCTAGCTTCGTTGCCTACCTTGATTATTTCTAGTCCTTCGCCGGCAAGATTGAATCCGTAGTAAACAGCTATGCCGTAATATATATCTGTTTCGGAGTCATATGATTCCACATATACGGTGTTATTGTTGTTTTTTGTAACAACACCGGTAAATGCCACCTTTTTGCCTGAATAACTCTCCAAGTTTGTCCTGATTTCCTTCAAATCAACTTCAATTGCGGAGCCATAGAAAAAGTCGGGGTCTTTCTGTCCTGAATGAACATTGAGTTTCAACTCTTTGGCTTTAGCTATTGCTGCAAGACATGTAGAACCATAGCGGTTGTTACCTGAGTTAGATGCAATTGCAAGCCCGTTCTGAAGTATTTCGATGTTCAGATTTATGTAGTCGGCATCTTCTGATGGCTTGTACCAAACCCAGACAAGATATCTTGTTCCGGTTGAATCAAGGTTCCAGTTGCCATCGTCAGATTCAACTATAATTGAAACTGCGCTTTCGAGTTTTTCACGAGTAAATGCAGCAGCCTTCTTTCCATATTCTTCGATTTTACCAGTTGATTCAGGTGTGTTTACCGCAAGATATCTTGCTTTGAGCACATCTGTACCGAGTTCAGCTGAATCGGATACATAGAAATGGGTCGTATCCCCATCGACATACTGTTTTACTGTTACCTCTAATTGCTTTGTTCCGGACTCTCTGTCCAATTTTACCGAGGCTGACAGATCGTCTTCTTTGTTGTCGGCAGGACTGCCGCAGCCTGCAAGGCAGACTGCGAGCAGAACAACTGCGATTAAAGCACAAAGAGTTCTAATTGCGATGTTTTTCTTCATAAATTAATTAGTATGTGCATTCGTCGATTGCTTCTTTGAATGCGTCGTCGATAAATTTGTCGAGGTTGCCTCCATCGTCACCTGTTAGACATTTAACGAGAAGTGCACCGACCTGATCACGTGCTTTGGATGAACCATTGAAAGCGGGTGATGTGTAATATGCATCTTCCTGATCAATACATACTTTAGCTGAGAGAGCGGATATGTATGCACCACCGTCAGCTCTGCTTAAAAACTGTGCATATGCCGGGTTTTCAGCAACTGACTTCAAAACTGGTACATATCCTGATACTGTTGAAAATTCAGCCTGGAACTCAACACTTGTTGTAAGGTATTTAACAAAGAGCCATGAAGCGATTACTTCCTGAGGATTGGATTTGTTGAAAATACAAACACTCGGACCCTGAGAAATAACTTTACGATTGGTGTTGCTGATCTGAGGAATTGTTGAAATACCAACTTCGAAGCGGTAATTTCCGTTTTCATCAGCATCCGGTCTCTGGTGTGTAGCGCCTGCCGAAGAACCGATTGACATGTAGCTCACTGTACCTGTTTCAGCTGTGAACAAACCTGATGTGTATGCGCCGTAAATCTTCTGAGTTGTCAAATAACCCTCCTGATACCAGCTTCTGAACATCTTGATGAAATCCTTGTTTGTCTTGTTGTTGAACAGATAGTGGTCGCCTGTAGCGCTTGTGTAATCTGATTCGTACTGTTCGCACATTGTAATGAACCAGTTTGATTCGCTGTCGTATCCGAGCGGGATTGATTCAGGATCAATTTCCTTAATCTTTGCGCAAACTGCTTCAAGTTCTTCCCATGTTGTAGGAACCTGGATGTTGTGTTCATCGAAGAAAGTCTTGTTGTAGTAGAGAACTTCGGTAGACTTTGAGAACGGCATTGTATACATTAATCCATCACCGAACTGTCTTCCTTCATTGTAGTAACCTTCAATGAAGTCAGCCTTCTGCTCATCTGTGAGTCCGAGAATCTCTGTTGTTCCATCGGCTCTTTCAACTGTGATCTTGCTGTCGATGAGATTGTCAAGAGCGGCAACTGCACCTGCAAGGTTGTAAAGAGCAACATGGTCCGGATAACAATAAGCAATGTTAGGCTGGTCGCCAACTGATATTTCAGTGCTTATCTGGTTTCTTACATCGTCATAACCACCGACCTGTGTCCATTGAACATGGATATTGGGATAAATCTCGTTGAATTCTGCAATATATGCATCAAGAACTGCACTGAGGTTCTGTCCCATTGTGTGATAGAAAACGATTGTTACTTCGCTTCCGTCATAACCGCCATCCGGGACCTCAAACAAAACATTCTTTTTCCCTGAGTTTCCGGAACATGATGGTAGCATTGCAAATACTGCCAGCATGCAAATCGCCATAATAATAGCCAAAATTCTTCTTTTCATGTTTTTCTCCCTAAACATTAAAAATTTATGCAATAAAGTTTGTGCCTCCAACAAACGTTTATCCTTTTATACCGCTCCTGCTTACGCCTTTCATTATGTATTTTCTCAAGAAGATAAATACAATGAACAAAGGTGCGGATACAAGAGCAACTGCCGCCATTTGAACCGGGTAATTAACATCGCCCGTCGTTTCAGTAAATGCGTTTCGCAATCCATTCGTGATCAGACTGTGAACACCGTCATTTGCAACAAGTCTAGGCCAGATATATGAGTTCCAAGCGCCCGTCATCTTCAAAATTGTTATTGAAATGAGCGTTGGTAAAGCCAGAGGAATCATAACCTTCCACAAATACTTAATGTCACTTGTTCCGTCAACTTTTGCGGCAAGATACAGTTCATTGGGTATTTGCAGGAAGTTCTGACGCAATAGATAAATGTAAAATACGCTTACGAGGAACGGAACGATAAGAACCGTGTATGTGTTTTTCCATCCAAGTGAAGTTACTGTTCCGTAGTTTGTGATAGTGAACAATTCGCCCGGAATCATCATTGTTGCAAGGAGTCCTGCAAAGAGAATGTTCTTTCCCTTAAACTCAAGTCTTGCAAATGCGAAAGCCGAGATAACTGTTATTACGAGTGAAAGAAGTGTTGATACCAAACCTACTATTACTGTGTTTAAAAACAGTCTTCCGAGTTTTCCTACCGTAAATGCTTCGGCATAGTTGCTGAACATTACGACTCTCGGCCAAAATGTAGGAACACTCATTCTGTACTCATCGAGTGTTTTTAATGATGAGATAATCATCCAATAGAACGGGAACAAAATAATCAGGGCCATTATGGTGAGGAACAGATAAGTCAATACTTTTCCTGCAACTCCACCAACTTTTGACGCAGTCTTTACTTTGTTCATCTGTCTTTCGTGCATTACAACTATATTATTATCAGCCATATTGCACCTCTTAATAGTGAACTTTCTTCTTGCTCACCTGAAGGTTAATCAGGGTCACCACAAGAATTATTCCGAACAGGATGAGAGCAGCAGCGCTTGCTCTTCCCTGTTTGTTCGATGCCAGTGCGTCATAAATAAATCCGACCATGGTATTAAGTCTGCCGCTTGCGTCTGCGGGTCCCATTGTTTCACCGAAAATACCTATGATGCTTGTGTACTCCTTAAATCCACCAATAAATCCTGTTATAACAACGTAAGCAAGCATTGGGGAAAGGAGCGGAACTGTAATCTTTCTAAGTATTCTTCCCTTTGAAGTTCCGTCAACCTTAGCTGCGTCGTAGTACTGCTTGTTGATACTCTGGAGTCCTCCGAGAAGAATAAGAATCTTAAATGGAAGTGCGTTCCATACGATGTAAACAACCATTACGAAAATGTTTGCTGCATATGTGGATCCGACGTTAATCCAGTTAACATGGGTACCTCCGAAGAACTCTATGACGTTGTTGATAACGCCCGCTGTAACAACGAGTTCGTTTTCGGTTCCCAAAAAGCTTCCAACTATATTGAACATCGCCGCAAAAACCATGCCTATAGCTATGGAGTTTGTAACGTAAGGAAGGAAGAATACTGTCTGCAGGAATTTCTGCAAAACTTTAATTGAATTCAGTGCAACTGCAATCAGCAGAGCAAGAATTGTCGAAATAGGAACAGTTGCTATACAAAGAATGGATGTTGTTTTCAGACAATCCAGGAATCTTTGGTATTGAACAACTTTGATAAAGTTGCCTACTCCAAAATTAAATACGGTACCTCCGACTTCCTCAAGACCGCTGTAATCATCGAGAAAGGCCATTCTGACAGTGTTGATAATAGGCCAAACCGTAAAGACTAACAGAAGAACTATAGCGGGAGCCAGATATAACCAAGCTTTCCAGCTGTGCTTTGATTCAACCATTAGGCGTTATCCTCCTGAGTATTCTCTTCTGTCTGTGTTTCTTCTGATTTGATTTCCTCAAGATACTGAGTCAAGTGATATGGGAGTTTGTCTCCTTCAAAGAAGACTCTCTCTTCGGTTTCTTTATTGAATACGAACATCTTGGACTTCTTGATGTTGTATTTGATTGTCTGGGCATCCATATCGAATACGCTCTCAGAGTCGACAATTGAACGAACTATAGGATTTGCAGATTCAGGATGATTGGATACAATACTTACGTCTCTGCCCATGACCTCTCTTGATTCGAGATTACATGTGAGTTTGCCGTTCGGATCAACAATAAATCCTTCTGGTCTGATGCCGACGTAAACGTCCATATCTTCTTTTCCTTCAGCAGAAGCAATCTCTTCTTCTCCGATATACAGCTTTTCTCCGGAGATTCTTCCGTTGAATACGTTTATAGGAGGTGTTCCCAAGAACTTTGATACAAACAGGTTTACAGGGTTGTCATAAACTTCCTGAGGTTCTCCGACCTGCTGGATAACACCGAGCTTCATAACAACGATCATATCCGAAATGCTCATCGCCTCTTCCTGGTCATGTGTTACAAAGATTGTGGTGATGCCTGTTTCTCTCTGGATTCTTCTGATTTCTTCCCTTGTTTGGAGTCTCAGACGTGCATCGAGGTTTGACAGAGGCTCATCAAGAAGAAGTACTCTAGGCATCTTTACAAGAGCTCTTGCAATTGCAACTCTCTGCTGCTGACCGCCTGACATCTGATTCGGTTTTCTGTCGAGGTACTGTTCGAGCTGAACGAGTTTTGTAACTTCGTCAACATGGTCGAGCATTTGTTCCTTTGTCAGTTTGTCTTCGCCTTTTAAGTTCTGTAGCGGGAAAAGAATGTTCTGTCTTACAGTCATATGCGGATATAGTGCATAGTTCTGGAAAACAAGTCCTATTCCTCTTTTTTCCGGTGGAAGTTCAGTTACATCATCTTCACCGAAGAATATTTTTCCCGATGTCGGCTTTTCCAGACCGCTTATCATATAAAGCGTAGTACTCTTGCCGCAACCAGACGGTCCAAGAAGTCCAATCAGTTTTCCGTCCGGTACTGTGAAAGTGAAATCATTTACAGCCGTAACTAATTCTTTGGATTTTTTGTTACGGCTCGGGAATATTTTGGTAATATTCTGAAGTTGTACTTTCATGTGCGATTACTCTCCGTTTGCGTATTAATATATTTCCTTCGCAGCCTGTTCAGCCGCTTTTTCTTTTACGTATTCAATCATCTCTTCGTTTGTGTCGAAGATTCTTGTTGATGCCATATCAACAACAATGGTGTTGGCCATAATATCATGGAGTATCTGATTTCTTCCTCTTGCGAAGAATATGACCGCTTGCACTATCAATATCAAGGCCAGAATAATCGGTCCAAGAATTCCGATTGTATTGAAATAAATCATGATTATCACAAGGACAGGAATCATTATTTCCAATGTGAACTTTCCAAGAATTGTCCGTATAAACAAAGAAAGCGAAGATACTTTCACTGCGTCTGGAGTGCATAGGCACAAGCCGAAAACCTTTTTTCCCACCGTCTGTCCATTTTTGAAAATCAATGGAATGACGAATTCAGTTAAGATTACGGCAATCAGTATACCGAAACTTGTGACCATAATGGTGAGAGTAATAATCAAGTTGAAAAGTTTGATTACCTTTTGGTCATCGATCAAAGCCTGATAAGCAATATCATATTTTGCTTTGTCCTGTTCACTCAATGCATCATACTCGTCTTTGGTTATACTGAATTTGACATCGAAATTCTCTTCGTATTCTGTGTAGTATTCTTGAAGTTGTTGCGTCTTCTCGGTATACCCGGTTATTGCCGAGACCAACAAGGCTCCCCCGGTGGCAACAATTGTCAGAAGAATGAAATCAAGCAAAAAGGCGAATACTCGTTTCCATACGCTTGCTTTCGTAATGGCCAACATAATATCCACCTCCTATCGCTATTTATGAAAATATTTTATATTAATTTCGCTTAGTTGTCTACAAAAATATTATCGCGCGATATCTTTTTGTAAGAGTTGTACAAAAATCTAAAATAATTTTCTCCATCAACAAAAGAAAATCTGTGTTGACAATTTTGCAAAAACAATTTTTCCGTACTTGTTAATCACTGTATTAGGAATACAGAGTGCGACAAACGGCCCGTTACAATTTTTGCGGTTATATTCGCATTATATTGACTTTGTCTTTGTATAATGTTAATATTTAATCACACGGAGGATTTGACATGCTTATAGACAGACCTTTATATACAAACAGACTGATGGATTGTCTGGACAACAACGCGATTAAAATAATAACCGGGGTCAGACGATCAGGCAAGTCATGCATAATGAAACTGCTTGCGGAAAAAATCAAGAACGACAGAAAAGTTCCTGATGAAAACATAATATTCATTTCTTTCGATTACAACGGAAACGAAGATCTTGATTCTTCGCAGGTCTATTCAGACATTTGCGAAATGATGGTCAAAGGAGAAAATAACTACATTTTCCTGGATGAAGTTCAGTCAATAAGCGGATGGAAGAATCTCTTATTAAAACTTCATCAGCTGAGCAATTGTGATGTTTTTGTGGCTTGTTCAGGATTTTCCCCGCAATCCATTGATTCTCCGTCAAGACTCATGTTTCGACACACAGTCGTTCATGTTTTTCCCTTGTCATACAGCGAGTATAAAGACTTTACCGGGCGATCAGATGATGTCATCGGTTATCTGAAGCATGGAGGATTTCCGCTCATATACAGAAACGATGTGGACTTTGATGAAGAACTCAATACGATAAAAGATATCTCATCTTCTTGCATTTATTTGGACATTGTCAAAAGATATCAGGTGAGAAAAGCGGATCAGATGGACAAGGTTTTCAATTACATGTTGAAGAATATAGGCACACCTTCTTCTGCATATTCAATATCCTGCAGTCTTATGTTCGTTGGGAAAAAACCAGATAACGAGACAGTTGGCGGATACATCGACAAACTTCTCGGTTCTGCTTTAATTTACAGGTGTCAAAGATTTGATATGAACACTTTTGAAGTGATGAAAACACAGGAAAAATATTATCCGGTTGATCTCTCATTAAAAAAGACAGTCACATACGAGTCGGAATCAATAAAAACAGAGTTAGAATGCGCTGTATACGTCGAACTCCTGAGACGTGGGTACAAAGTATATGTTGGAAAGTACTCCGACGGTGAAATAAAGTTCATTGCAAAGACAAAAGACAGTTCTGTGTATATCCAGTGTTCGGACAGTATCACTGACAAAGACATCAATCTCCTCAACAGAATACCTGACAGCACCATGAAGAAATATGCCATAACGATGAACCTTGCTCAAACCGGAATTATAGATGGTGTAACTGTTTTGTCTGCTGACGAATTTCTGTCAGGCACTGAGTTTGTGGATAATCAGGCTGTCGTCGAAGCGGAAATTCAGCCATACGACATATCCACTGGCGAAGAAGAACAATTCATTCCTGTCCACTTATTGTAAAACTGCAAAAAACATCCCAGGCATTTCTGTCTGGGATATATTTTGTCCTCCATCAGGGATTATTTCTTTTTGTTCTTTTCAATAACGATTATTCCCACAACCACTCCTGCAACAGCTACAGCTCCTATTATGATCCAAAGCCAAATTCTTGATGGTTCAGTTTCTTCTTTTGTTTCATCGGTGTCTGTTACCTTGTCTGTTTCAGTTTCAACAGTTGTAACATCTGCTTCTGTTGTCTGTTCGCCAGAATTTATTACATATTTTGCATATATAGTAACGGTACCGCTTTCAGTTGTAGGAACAGTAAAGTCAAAGCGCTCGGTCAGCGCGGAATCTTTGTACCATCCTTCGAATGTATACCCATCTTTTTCAACCGCAGTCGGAACATAGAAGGTTTCGCCTATGGCTACGGGATAAACATCGCATTCTATTTCAGCACCGACCACTTTGAGCTTGCATACTTCATCTTCCTTAATCCATCTGGCATAGAGGGATATTTCCTCATATTCCTCTGAAACATAATTCATGTCAAATGGTTCGATGAATTTTTTGTCCCAGTACCAACCAGCAAATACAAAACCCGCATATGTCATCGGGAATGAATAGTGCAACGTCTCCCCAAGATTGATTTTGACTTCGCTGGGTCTCGTGCTTCCGTTGTTCTTATACAGCTTGTACAGTGAATATGTCTTTTCAACAGGTTTCTTCGCTGTATAGACAGTGGAAACAGGACTTGTTCCCTTTCCTGCTTTAGTTGTAACAAATGACTGGATATAATACTTGGAATCTTCATTCAGCCCTTCAACAACTGTGCTGAATTCTTTGTCCACTACGTTGGCACTTATAACCTTTCCGTCGCTCAAATCTTCTTTTGTTGCAATTACAAAACCAGAATCGGTAATGTCAAATCCGTTTGCAGTTATTACTTTTCCGAAGAGTGTCAATGAATTATATGTTGCTTCTCCTGCAGAAACTGATGATAATGGCGGAATAACCATATCAAACTGTGTGGAAATTGAAATTTTCATGCTTGAACCCGGAGCACTCAATACCTCAACATGAAGATTGAATGCGCCCTCGTATCCATAATCATCCGGATAGGAGTTCAATGATGTTCCCCCGCCTACATATCCGTGATAAAAACACGAATCGAATACGCTTGTACTGGCATCATCACTCAGATAGTAATACGGGTCGGATGGTTGCTGATCGACAATAAGCGTTCCAATCGGATTCCATGCATCAGGCCTGAACAGAGGAACTATTCCCGAATCATGTCTGTCCTTGTCTCCTGCAGATATATATGATGAACTTGCCATTCCGCTTGCAAAATACTTTGAACAAATTCCCTGGTCAATATGCCAGATTAAGATGCCTCCAGAAGTGTCTGTAGGAAGTTTCTGGTCGTATCCCTCTTTAAGTCTTATTTCGATGTAGAAGAATTCACGTGGATCAGGTGTATTTACCCTGACTACCTGATAAGCACCGGATAGTGTAGAATTCAGTGTAACTTCGAGATTTTTAACTTCTTTACTGCCATCACCATTTACCGTAACTTCATCAGCCCACCCAAGATACACTCTATGGTACGGATCTTCATAACATGGATAATTGCCATTTCCGTTGTTATTTCCCATGCACTGAAGTGAAAAATATCCTGCTCTTGGCCAGCTGCTTATTGCTGATCCTCCACCGCCATTATTTCTGTCGTATAGATCTTCTGCTCCGAAATTATGAGCAATCTCGTGCGTTAATACTCCAAGTGTTATGAATGTTCCAAACTTTGCATATTCCCCGACATTCGATACATTTCCGTGACCACTATAAGTTAATAATACGTCGTCGCACATTGTAATAAATCCCTGAGATGTGCTGTGCACTGCAAAATATGCAGAAGGCGATCCACTGTTGTAGTAGCTGCCCGTGTACGCGTGATCGACACCGGCATTGAATATGACGATGACGATTTCATCTGTTGTGAGCATTCCGTCACCGTTAGTGTCATATTGAGCATAGTTTACATACTCATCTGTTGCATCTACAATTGCGGTTATTGTCCCGGAAGCATCTCCAGATGCGGTCGGATGTTTAATCGGAACTGTTACAGCAAGAATACCATCGGTTGTTCCCCATTCGGGTTCCACCTTTTCAAATGCACAAGGTATAAAATTGATTATTCCGTCTGTCAATTCGAGATAGTAGTCTCTTACGGAGTGACCCTCCTTGAAGAACATGTCGTAGTGATCTTTTGGCTTTGTTATTGCCCACTGTTCACCATAATATTCCTGTGTTACATCGCTGTAAAGTTTGTCTGTATCGTTCGGGTCATAGTCATTTTCCCCATCACCGTCAGCATCAAAGCTTGCAACTATACCAAGTATAGGTATGTTTTTTACTCCATCATACTTTGGTTTTGTTACGAAAAATGAACTGTTCTGATCCTCTACCTTGTCTGCCGCTCCGATAAATACAAGAGAAGCAACCATTGACAGCAACATTGCAGAAACAACTACAAATGCAAGGATTTTTTTCATTTTAATATCTCCTTCTAAAATGACAATACTGCTTGTATAGTATAGCACATTAGCCGTAGTTTGTTAATATACGATGCCATCGATTGAGGTTTTTTGTTTTTTCTTTCATAAGGTTGTAGAGCATCAACAAAATCTATGATATAATACTATTAACCACAGGAGGGTTGCTATGAATCTAGACAATGTAATTGCCACACGTAGAAACAAAAAAGTATATGTGGACGGAGACAACTGCATAAAGCTTTTCAACAAAGACTTTTCCATTGCTGAAATTCTGAACGAGGCTTTAAACCAGGCAAGAGTACAGGAAACCGGACTGAATATTCCTAATATAAGGGCCGTAACAATGATAGACGGACAATGGGCTATCATTTCCGATTACATCAAAGGAACGACTCTGGACAAGCTTATGGAACAGCATCCTGAGAAAGAAGATGAATATCTCAATCGTTTTGTTAATCTCCAGATGGAGATACACACCAAAAGATGTCCTCTCCTCACAAAACTTGTGGATAAGATGAACAGAAAAATTACCGAAACAGACCTTGAAGCAACCCTACGATTCAATCTTCATGCCCGTCTCGAGAGCATGCCACGACATAAAAAACTCTGTCATGGTGACTATAACCCGTCAAACGTAATTGTAAAAGATGACGGATCAATGTACGTTCTCGACTGGTCGCATGCCACACAGGGTAATGCATCAGCTGACGTTGCAAGAACATATCTGTTGTTCAGACTGAAAAATCAGGATGAAAGAGCTGAAAAATATCTTGATTTGTTCTGCAATAAATCAGGAACAGACAAAGAATATGTAAAGAGCTGGATGCCGATTGTTGCAGCATCCCAGTCAGTCAAACATCATGAGGAAGAGAGAGAATTCCTCATGTCATGGGTAAACATAGTGTAACTCGAGGTAATCGCATGCATAAATTTGATACCAAAATACAATACTTAAAGTACAAGGCAGTCAAGCATGTGGCTATCCACGCATGGCATGACGACTTACTTGAAAATGTTCTCAACATTCCGAAAGAAATTGTACCGGGCAAAGTACCGACAATGCGTTGCTGTGTGTACAAGGAACGTGCGATTCTCACGGAGAGGGTCAAACTCGCAATGGGCGGAAACAGGAAGAATCCCAATGTCATTGAGATTATTGATATCGCCTGCGATGAATGTCCAGCAGCCGGTTACCAGATAACAGATTCATGCAGAGGTTGTCTGGCACATCACTGCATTGAGGTTTGCCCACGCGACGCAATATATGTCGATCATGACAGAAGATGCCACATAGATAAAGAAAAGTGTATTGAATGCGGCAAATGTGCCAGTGTCTGTCCTTATACCGCAATCATAAGTCGTCAGAGACCATGTATGGTTGCGTGCAAGATGAAAGCTATAAGCATTAACGATGACGGATATGCACATATAGACAATGATAAGTGCATCGAATGTGGTTCCTGTATGAACCAGTGTCCGTTCGGAGCAATCAGTGAAAAGTCTTTTGTAATCAATGTAATTGACATAATCAGAAAGAGCGATGAAGGCAGAAAATACCCTGTATACGCAATAGTTGCTCCATCAATCGCAACGCAGTTCAGTTATGCAACTCAAGGTCAGGTAATAACAGCAATCAAAAAACTCGGATTTACTCAGGTGTTTGAAGTTGCACAGGGTGCAGACATGGTTGCGTATAAGGAAACACAGGAATTGTCAGAAAAAGGATTCCTTACAAGTTCATGCTGTCCTGCATTTGTTTCTTATGTCAAAAAATTCTATCCTGAACTGGTTCCGTTTATTTCAAGCAATCTGTCCCCGATGGCAACTCTGGCTAAGTACTTGAAGGAACAGAATCCTGCTTGCAAGGTGGTTTTCATTGGACCATGCACTGCGAAAAAGAGCGAAATCCAGAAGCCTGAACTAAAGGATTATATAAACGTCGCAATAACTTTCGAAGAATTGCTCGCGCTGTTTGACAGCAAAGACATCATTTTGGAAGAACTTGAAGAAACTGAACTCGATAACGCTTCATACTTCGGCAGAATATTTGCGAGAAGCCATGGTCTGACGGATGCAATAGAACAGTCAATAAAAGAACAGAATCTGTCTGAAACATTTGAATTCAAACCGGTTGTATGCGACGGAATCGACCAGTGTAAAGTTGCCTTGATGAAAAAAATAAAGAATCTGCTAGAAGGCAATTTTATCGAAGGAATGGCATGCGCGGGCGGATGCGTAAATGGTGCAGGAATCTTATCAAGAAGCCACGTCGTTGAAAAACAGCAAAAGGTGGTTGAAGATTACGGCAAAACCGCAAAAACACAGACAATAACAGAATCAATAAACTCACTTCCGAAGATTTAATCTTATTCCCGCCGCAAACGGCGGGAATTTAACAAGAGGTTCACATGAGTATATATGCAGATAATGCTGCAACTACGAAAATAAGTAAAAACGCACTCGAAGTGATGAACAAAACCGCGGAAAATTGCTATGGCAACCCATCATCGGTTCACTCTCACGGACAGATGGCATCCAGCATGCTTTACAAGGCAAGAACTGTCATAGGCACACTTGTCGGGGCAAGTCTGCCAGAAGAAATAGTATTCACTTCAGGCGGAAGTGAATCAAACACACAGGCAATCATGACGGGTGCTGCCTATGGAGAAAAATACGGAAAGACTAAGATTATTTCATCATCATTCGAGCATCACTCCGTTCTTAATGCCCTGGAATCCCTGAAAAGAAGAGGATTCGAAATTGTCTTTATAGACCCTGACAGAAACGGAATTGTACAACCGCAGGCACTTGAAGATGCCATAGATGAAAACACTGCTCTTGTCACAATAATGACTGCAAATAACGAAATAGGGACACTGCAGCCAATAAGTGCACTGGCCAAAATCGCACATAGTAAAAGTGCCCTTTTCCACACCGATGCGGTCCAGGCAATCGGTCACGTACCATTCAGTGCAAAAGAGTTCAATGTAGACATGATGTCAGCTTCGGCACATAAATTCCATGGTCCGAAAGGAGTTGGAATCTTATATGTCAAGGCAGGGCTAAAGGCAACTCAGGTAATTTACGGCGGACATCAGGAAAACAACTCCAGGCCCGGAACCGAAAATCTTCCCGGCATTGCTGCAATGGCTGCTGCTCTTAAGGATTCGGTCCTAAGCATGCAAAAGAATTATGAATACATATCTTCACTGAGAAAAAAACTGACAGAAGAACTGCTTACCATTCCAAATACATTACTGAATGGTGATACAGATAATCGTGTTCCCGGAATAATGAATTTTGTTTTTGAAGGAATAGAAGGAGAAGCTCTTCTGTTAATGCTTGATTCAAGAGACATTTCAGTATCTTCAGGTTCTGCTTGTACAGCGGGCTCTCTCGATCCAAGCCATGTACTGAAATCCATCGGTTTGCCAGAGGATCTCACACACGGAAGCATAAGGATATCTCTTTCTGAAGACAACACTGAAGAAGAAGTCGATATAATCGCAAAGGCGATAAAAGAATGTGTTACAAAATTACGTGATATGTCAGAAACCTGGCAGGAAATACAGTCAGGAATTCGTAAAAGCGAAATCGAGTAAGGTGGAAAAACATGAGAGTAATTACAAAAAAACTGTTTGATCTTTCTCCACGGGAAAACAATACACGTAACAGCGAAGGAGATTTCTTCCGTTTCACGGACGGAAGAATCATGTTTGCGTATTGCAGATTCACAGGCAGTAGTTGGGATGACAATATTCACAGTGACATATGTGCAGTATATGCAAATGACGGAAAGAATTTTGATACTGAAAACATCTGTACTCTGGTAAAACCGGAAAGATTGGGCGGACACAATGCCATGTGTGTCACACTTCGCCCATGTGAAAAAGGTGTAAGACTGTACTTTTTGCTGAAAAAAGAAAGTGAAAACGCAAGTGTTCCACTTCGTTCAGAATATTATTACATCGATTCAATCGATGGATACGATTTTTCAGGAGAACCGGTTTTGTGTTTTCCAAAAATCCATGAGAGCTATTATGTTGTTAATAACAACAGAGTTGAAATCTTGGAAAGCGGCAGAATTATAATTCCGGTTGCAAACCATAAAGCCACATTGTTCGAAGGACATTACCACTATGCCGCAGGTGTAGACAAATTCGTATACTCCGACGATGGCGGCAGAACCTTCAATGAAGATGTACAGGAACTAAGTCTGCCGATTGATGGAAACAGAGCTGGCCTGCAGGAACCGGGTGTGATTGAACTGCCCGACGGAAGGTTATATGCATATTTCCGTACAGACACAGGATATCAGTACGAAAGTTTTTCAAATGATCAAGGAATAACATGGACAGATCCAAAACCTTCTCAATTTGAATCTCCCCTATCTCCGATGAGAATTGCAAAAAATCCGTATAGTAAAAAATACTATGCCATCAGAAATCCGTATATGGAAAGACCGGAATCACCTGAACATCCGAGATTCAGAAATACATGGGGCAGAACCCCTCTGGCAATATCCGAGAGTACGGACGGAATTCATTATAGTAGTTTTGAACTAATTGAAAGTGATTTGCATTACGGATATTGCTATCCCGCCATATTCTTCCTGTCTGAAAATGAAGCACTGGTATCGTACTGCAGCGGTGGAGTTGATTTAATACCACTGCAAAGAACAACAGTAACAAAAATTTCAATTAAAGGAGATTCGTTTTGAAAAGACTGGTTTCGATTCTTTTAATCATATTATGCATCGTTCTGTCTTTGCCTGTATATGCTGCAGAATCTGCTGCATTGGATATATCCATTGTCAATAACGTTTGTTCCGAACTCAATGAAGGCAGTTCATATAACCCTGAATCCAGAACGCTAGTTCTTGCAGAAGGAAAATACGGCAAAATATCTTGTGATAATGATCTGACCATTAAAACTAATGGTGCGGTGTGCGTATACGAAATAAATGCGGAAAAAACTTTCGGAAGTTCAACTCTGACAATTGAAAATGCCACCATAAAGCCTAATCCGGATAAAGTCGGATCAAGAATCATCTCAAATGGTGACATATGTATATCTGAAAGCACAGTCGAAGTTGACTATTTCATAGGCACAAACGATGGTACAATTTCAATTGATCATTCTGTCGTAACAGCAAATGGAATAGATAAGACTCAGGGGTATCTATTTGCAAGCGGTAATATTTCCATCAGAAATTCGACTGTTACAGTAGACTACAACATAAACACATACGGCTCAATCGTCATAGAGGAGTCAACAGTCACTCTTCCCAGTAAATACTCTAACGGAGGGTATATAACAGCACCATATGGTATGCTGATAAAGAATTCCAATCTGGATGTTTTTTACTATATTTCATGTGATTCGGGTGACTTCAGAGCCCTCAAATCAAACATCAAAGTTTCCCTGAACAGAGATGACAACAAGAGAAGAAGCAACATTGAAATCGGTTTGGGAAATATCACAATATCAGAATGCAGTATCGAAGTGGATGCTTATATCAGAACAAACACGGGTAACATCAACATATCCGACAGTGCAATTGATGTAGGATCACTTGTATCATGGAGTGGAAATGTTACACTGGATAAAGTTAAAGGAAACATTAACGGAGCTACATCTATCAACTCCCCCTCCGCAACAGGAATATTTGGAAAAAAGATTGAACTCATAAAAACAGAACTTCCGGAAGCACATAAAGTAGGGAATGTTGTTCTAGGTGAATCACAATATGAAACCATTGTTCTGGATAATGGTGAAATGACATACGGATTCAAACTGTTTGTCTCCCAAAGTTTTCCAACTGTTTTGGTAATAGCCCTTGCAGCAGTATTCGTAATTGCAGCAGCAGTTGTTGTAATCATCATAGTCAAGAAGAAAAAGAAAACCAAAAATTGACCGAAATTTACACCCGCATAGAGCGGGTGTTTTTTCATAATTAGATTGCAGTCTGAATGAAACCTTTTGATGTCAGTATGTTCACATGATTAAATCCGCATTCCTTTGCTCTTGAAACCGCTTCATCAAAACCTGATATTATCATCGCAGGAGAGTGAGCATCGGAATTGATTATTATTTCACATCCCATTTCGTGCATCTTCTTCAGAATAAACATGCTGGGATACAATTCACTCTTTTTCTTTCTTGAAAACTGTGATGTATTGATTTCAAAAGGTACTTCATATTCTTTTAAAGCGGCAAGAGCTTCCAGAGCTGGGTCTGTATACCTTTTATCACTTTCATCAAATAAAACAAATCCTTCATTGAATTTGGTTATAAGATCGAAGTGTCCGATGAAGGTACAATCTGTGTTTTTTACAACTTCGGCTTCGGTTTTGTAATATTCCTTCACAAATTTGTAGTAATCGCCGCAGAAATGGTTTTTACACAGTGAAGCAAATTCATCTTTTGAATAATCAAGGCAAAGGTATTGGCCATTAACGAATAAGTAATGGGTTGAACCAATAGTGTACTCTACCTCTTTATGACTGTTTTTGCCAAGAAGATTCTCCATTTCCATCCCTATCAGAATATTGATTCTGTCTTTGTATTCTTTCCTTATTTTCACACACTCAGATATGTATGCTTTTTCATCAGTAAGAATCTCATGCGGCAAATCAGTAAAGCAGTGGCTTGAAAACCCATAATACTCAAGGCCCAATTCAACAGCCTTTTCAATCATATCTCCAGGAGAATTGTCTCCGTCACAAAAATATGTATGGGTGTGGTAATCAGCCTTGATCACTTGTCATTTTCTCCTGTTTAATTTTATGATCTATTACATTTCTGGATTTAAGTTCAGCTCTGATTTCATCCGGAGTGATTCCTGTTTCAACCATCAACACCATTACATGATAAACAAGATCTGCTATCTCATAGATTGTTTCGCTCTTGTCCTTATCTTTGCCCGCGATAATAACTTCTGTACATTCTTCTCCGACTTTCTTCAGAATCTTGTCCAGACCCTTTTCAAATAGATATGTCGTGTATGAACCCTCGGGCATTTTTTCTTTTCTGTCCTGTAAAAGAGCATAAAGATTGTCTATTTCAAAATCCTTTCCTTTTTCAAGTTCCATTTTTTCAAAATCCCCTATTTCTTGCCTCATAATATTTTTACTCCCGAATCGAAACACGAGTCTGTTCCCTTGTGACATGCAGGCCCGTCTCTTTTTACCTTTATAAGGATTGTATCATTATCGCAGTCTGTTGTCATCTCAATTATGTGCAGATAATTTCCACTTGTCTCGCCTTTTGTCCAGAGACATTTTCTCGATCTTGACCAGAAACATGCAAGTTTCTTTTCAACAGACAACTGAATTGACTCCCTGTTCATATAAGCCATCATAAGTACTCTGCCTGACTCATAATCCTGGACAACACAAGGAATGAGCCCGTTGTTATCAAATACAATATAATCCAAATCCATTAAATTCTCACTCCTATCCCTTCGCTTCTGAGAAGCTTTTTCAATGATTCTATAGTTACTTCTCCATAATGAAAAATACTGGCTGCCAATCCTGAAGATATACCCGGTACTTTTTTGAACAATTCAACAAAATCTTCTGCTTTTCCGGCACCACCTGATGCAATCACCGGGACCGTCGAGACCTTAACGACTTCTTCAAGCATTTCTATATCAAAACCCTTTTTGACTCCATCCGTGTCAATTGAATTCAGTACTATTTCGCCAGCTCCTCTTTCTATTCCTTCTTTTACCCACGAAAGAAGTTCTTTTCCGGAGTCGTTTCTTCCACCCTCTGTGAACACTCTGTATTCTCCATCAACTCTTTTTGTATCGATTGAAAGAACAACGCACTGGCTTCCGTATCTTTTTGAAGATTCATTGATTAACCCCGGGTTCTTGACTGCTCCTGAATTAACAGATACTTTATCTGCTCCATTGTTAAGAACAATTTCAAAATCTTCCAGTGAATTGATTCCGCCACCTACCATAAGCGGAACAAACACTTTTGATGCAGTTTTCTTTAAAACATCAGCAAAAAGTTTTCTCTTTTCGTTTGATGCTGTTATGTCATAGAATACTATTTCATCCGCTCCGGATTTGTAATAGTACGAAGCGAGTTCAACCGGATCGCCAGCATCTTTTATGTCTATGAAATTGGTGCCCTTAACAACCCTTCCGTCTCTGACGTCAAGGCAAGGTATTATTCTTTTTGTTATCATTTTACTATATCTATGGCCTTTCCAAGTTCAACATTTCCTGTGTAAAGTGCTTTTCCAATGATTGCTCCGTAACAGCCTGCATCACGAATCATTTTTAAATCTTCGTAACTGCTGACACCACCTGAAGCAATAACCTTTATGTTCATGCCTTTGAATTTACTGTATTCATCTATGTTTATACCCTTCATTGAACCATCTCTGGAGATGTCTGTGTAGATGATGTATTCCACTCCTCTGTCGACTAGCTCACTGACAAAATCGAATGATTCTTTGTCGACTGTTTCCGTCCATCCTTTGATGGCAACTTTTCCGTTTTTGCTGTCCACACCAACTACAATTCTGTGGCCAAATTCTTTTATTGCCTCATCCAAAAAAACCGGATCCGTTATGGCTTTTGTTCCTAAAATGACTCTATCCACTCCGGAATCGATGTATTTTTCTATGTCGTCAAGGCTTCTTATTCCTCCGCCTATTTCGCATGAAAGATTGGTGTTCTGACAGATATTTTTTACACAATCAAAATCTCTCGTCTCTCCCTCTTTTGCACCATACAAATCCACAATGTGGAGGTGAGTCGCTCCTTTATTCTGCATTTCAATCGCAGTATTAACCGGATTGTCCGAATAAACGGTCATCTGATTGTAGTCGCCCTGATATAGTCTCACAACCTGACCCTTGTAAAGGTCTATTGCAGGGAAAATAATCATAGTAAAGTAAACTCCTTAAGTATTCTTAAACCTGTTTCACCGCTCTTTTCCGGATGAAACTGAGTTCCGTATACATTTCCGTTTTGAACCGATGCAGTGATTGTTGCTCCGTATTCGGCAGTTGAAGTAACATAATTATCTTCAGTAAAAGCGGCATATGAGTGAACAAAATAAACACATTCGCCTTCGTTTATGCTCTTCATTATTCCTTTGTTTTGTGTAATCTTAAGAGCATTCCACCCCATATGAGGAATATCCAGATTCTCCGGAATGTATCCTTTCAGTTCTTTAACTTTACCCGGTATAAGATTAAGTCCTTTGCACAGTCCGAATTCGCTTGACTCTTCAAACAGCATCTGCATTCCGAGGCAAATTCCGAGAAGAGGGGTTCCCACTTTAGCGCATTCTATAAGAACTTCATCAAGTCCTTTTGACCTGAGTTTGTCAATGGCATCTTTGAATGCTCCGACTCCCGGCAATATTATCTTTTCACTTGAACGTATTAATTCTTGTGAATCGGTTACTATACATTCGGCTCCGATTCTATCCAAAGAACACTTGAGCGAAAAAAGATTTCCGACTCCGTAATCAACAATTGTAATCATTTGTCACAAAACCTGCTCTCAACAGCTCTCGCATGAGCTTCAAGGCCTTCTTTTCTTGCAAAATATGCAATTTTTGAATAGTCTTCTTTCAATGCTTGTTCAGAATATGAGGAATACTGCATTGTTTTTACAAAATCTTCTACTGACAAAGGAGAACTGAACCTTGCCGTTCCCATTGTCGGAAGTGTGTGATTGGGACCTGCAAAATAGTCTCCGAGAGGTTCTGAAGAATATCTTCCGAGAAACACAGAACCGGCATTCTTTACAGATTTGAGTAATTCAAACGGATTATCCGTTGAGATTTCAAGATGTTCAGGTGCAATCCTGTTGGATATTTCAATTGCTTCCGTAATGCTTGCACACACTATTATTTTTCCGTTATTGTCTATGCTTGCTCTGGCTATCTCTTCTCTAGGCAAACCCTTTAACTGTTCTTCCACTTCCATCTGAACTCTTTCAGCAAGTTCAGAAGAATCAGTGACCAAAACAGCCGTTGCATTTTTATCATGTTCAGCCTGAGACAAAAGATCCGAGGCCAAATACTTGGGATCAGATTTTGAATCAGATATGACGAGTATTTCAGATGGACCTGCTATCATGTCAATGGCAACCTGTCCGAAAACCTGTTTTTTCGCTTCGGCAACAAATGCATTTCCGGGGCCAACAATCTTGTCTACTTGTGGCACAGATTCTGTTCCGTATGCCAGAGCTGCAATTGCCTGTGCACCACCAACTCTGAACACTCTGTCCACTCCGGCTACTTTTGCTGCTGCCAGAATGTATGGATTCACTTTTCCTTCTTTGTTTGGCGGGGTCACCATAACCACCTCAGCGACACCTGCAATTTTTGCAGGTATTGCATTCATCAAAACGGTAGAGGGATAAGCAGCAGTTCCTCCGGGAACATAAATCCCGACTTTTTCAAGAGGCATCACGATTTGTCCGAGTACTGCTCCGTTGCCTTTTTGTATTTCATAGCCTTGCCTCAATTGTTTTGAGTGGTATTCAGTTATGTTTTTTGCCGCCTCCAACAATATTTGCAGAAACTCATCTTCGACATCTTTCAGTGCAGAGTCCATTTCTTCTTCGTTAACTTCAAAAGAATCTATATATGCTTTGTCAAATTTCAGTGAATACTCTTTAAGAGCTCTGTCTCCATCTGATCTTACATTGCAGATAATATCTTTCACGATGGACGATACATCAAGAGAATGGTTATTTCTCTTGAATATCTCTTCATAGTGTATATCGCCTTTTTTGAATATCTTAATCATAATCTATCCCTTTTTAGCGCATCGGCCATTTTAATTACCTCGTCGTTTTTGAATTGGTAACTCACTTTATTGCAAATAAACCTTGCACTTATATCCATTATGTTTTTTATAACTTCGAGATTGTTTTCCTTAAGTGTTTTTCCCGTCTCAACGATGTCTACTATCACATCAGACAGCCCGAGGAGCGGAGCAATCTCAATTGAACCATTCAGTTTTATTACATCAATGTCCCTGTCAATTCCTGAATAGTACTCAGTTGCAATTTTCGGAAACTTGGTTGCGACTCTAAGAGTCTTTTCAGTATTGTCTCTGAAATCCTTTTTTGACGCAACGCACATTTTGCATTTTCCTATACCGAGGTCTACGAGCTCATATACGTCAGGCATATATTCAAAAAGTATGTCCTTGCCAAGAACCCCGACGTCTGCCGAACCTCTCTCTACATATATGCCTACATCAGACGGTTTGACCCAGAAATAACTGACTCCGCATTCACTGTTTTCAAAAGTCAGCTTTCTGGAGTCTTTCTCCATCTCAGGGCACGGATATCCGGATTCGGACAGCATCTCGTAAACCTTTTCACCAAGTCTTCCTTTCGGAAGTGCTACGTTCAACATTGTTTCACCTATAAGCAAATTGTCTCTTTTGCTATTATTCTTTCTTTTGTCTTTTCGTATGAACCTTCACAGATACAGAACACGGATTTGCCTTTTTCAACGAAATCCGTCTGCAGTTTTGCCAGTTCTTTTTTGTCTGTTTTATTTGTGTAGACTATAACAGCGTCATAGTCATATTCCTTTTCAGTCTTTATGTAGCTGTCAATCAGATCCAGGTCAATCGCAAAACCGATTGCACCTGACTGCTTTCCCATTTTTCTGGGCAGCGTGTCGTATCTTCCCCCGGAAAGAATGTTCATTGGAATACTTGGGACTGCTCCTCTGAAAATGACGCCACTGTAGTAAGACATGCCCGCAGCCATTGAAAAGTCCAGATAAACCCTGTCAAGCACTTTGAATGAATCGAGTATTTCACAGACTGAAGACAGATGTTCGATTGTCTTTTTTGTCTTTTCCCCGAATGCCTTCTCCCGTATTTTTTCAATTCCCTGTTTAAGTGGCATATATATACCAAGAACATCAACAAGAACGGAATATGTCTTTTCATCAATTCTGTTTTCTTCCTGGAGTTTCTTTATCCCGTCGCAGTTCTTTCTTGAAAAAAGCGACAATATTTCTTTCTGAGTCGCCTCATCCGTTTTGAGTTCTTCAAGGAGAGTAGAAACGAAATCCGAGTCGGATATTCTCAGAGAATAATCTTCTGATATACTCTGCAGAGCCTTTGCGGCCAGTGCAATGACTTCAGCTTCGGCATAATCGTCGATGTATCCTATCCTCTCGACTCCCGCCTGCGCCACTTCCCTGAAATGACTTCCTGATGCTCTGTAGACTGTATCCATGTAGTAAACTTTTTCATCTTCAGATCCGGCATTTCTCATTATTGAGAGGGTGATATCGGGCTTCATTGCCATGAGCCTTCCGTCAAGATCTGTAAATGTTATGAGGTTTGAAGTCTTCAGAAAACTTCTGTTCTCGGAGTAGAAATCGTAAGTCTCGAATCTGCTCATCTTGAATTTTCTGAATCCGTACAGTTCAAACAACTCTTTCAATTTGTTTTCTGTCATATTTTCACCGTATATTCAAAGAGTACCTTTTGTTGAAGGGATGCTCTCTGAAAACCTTTTGTCTATTCCGATTGCTTCTCTTATTGCTCTTCCTACGGACTTATAACAGCATTCTGCCAGGTGGTGCGAGTTTTTGCCTGACATCTGTCTTATGTGCAGAGTAAAACCTGCATTTTTTGAAAAGGCATCGAAGAATTCTTCAACAAGTTCCGTGTCAAAATTGCCAATCTTTTCGGTCGGAAACTTAACATCTGAATACAATGCCCCTCTTCCCGAAATATCCAAAGCGGTCATGACCAGAGATTCATCCATTGGAATAACAACACTTGAATATCTGACTATTCCTTTTTTGTCTCCAAGTGCTTTTGAAACAGCCTGTCCGAGAGTTATTCCTACATCTTCTGTAGTGTGGTGGAAATCCACATATGTGTCGCCGACAGCCTTGACTTCGGCTCCGATGCCGGCATTCTTTAAAAGTAAAGTAAGCATGTGGTCTAAAAAACCGACTCCGGTGTCTATTTTATTGTTATCAACCGATTTGGCATCCAAATCAATTTTGACTTTTACGTCTGTCTCCTCGGTTTTTCTGTTTATCTCCGCTCTTCTCATTTTGTTTCCTCCAGAATCCTTTTGAGTTCACCGATGAATTTGTCCATGTCTTTGTCTGTTCCAACTGTGATTCTTATGAATTCTCCCGTTCTCTCTCCCGGGAAATATCTTATAAGAATTCCTCTATCTTTAAGTTTGAGATACAAATCTTTGCCGTACACCTTGTCTGTTTTTGCAAAAACAAAATTTGTCTGGGTATCAAGGACTGAAAAACCCAGTCTGACAAGTTCCTTCTTTATTCTCTCTCTGGTTGATACAATCTTCTTTACACATCCATCATAGTATTGTTGATCTACTATACTCTGTGTTGCCGCAATCAAATTCAATCTGTCTATGTTATACGGGTTGGTCGAATACTTGATTGTCATCAAATCCTGAATAAGTGAAGCATTGCCTATGGCAAAACCAACTCTGCCACCAGCCAGTGAATAAGATTTTGAAAAAGTTCTGGTCACCAGAAGGTTTTCATATTTTGAAACAAATTTCAGTGCACTGTCTCCTCCGAAATCTATATACGCTTCATCGATTATGACCACGCTATCCGGATTTGATTTCACGATTTGTTCTATCCGTTCAATTCCGAGACACAAACCTGTAGGTGCGTTCGGATTGGCAATAACAATACACTTGCCAGTGTTACAGTAATCTTCCGGGTTTATGGTAAAATCTTCATTTAGCGGAATTGTGTCATACGGATAATTGTTGTAATCGCAGAATACTTTGTAAAAGCCGTATGTTATATCCGGGAATATAACTCCCTTTTCACCAAAACATGAAATTGCAAAACCCAATGCTTCATCTGAACCATTTGAACAGAAAATGTTTTCCTGATTAATTCCGTATTTTTCCGCCAGCACATTCTTAAGTAATGAACACGTCGGATCCGGATAGAGATTAAGCGAAGATAACTGAGATTCATTGACGGCATTTATCACACCTGATGAAGGCGGATACGGGTTTTCGTTCGTGTTCAGTTTTATGTATTTTTTATCTTTTGGCTGCTCGCCCGGAGTATAAGTTTTGAGCGAGCTGTACCTTGAACTTATGTATTTTGACATAATGAAATCTTTCTTTGCGGAATATTTGTTTTACTGTTTTAACATAGTAAAACGATAAAACAATGGTAGTATACATTTATATATGGGATTTGTCAATAAGAAAATGAAAAAAAGATATGTAAGAAAAACAACCGGATAGTTTAGCTACCGGTTGTCTTCATGCTATTTTGAAAAAATTACTCTGTTCTGAGTGCTATGACTGGATCTTTTTTAGCTGCAATTCTCGAAGGAATAATACCTCCTATAAGTGTCAGTATGACGCTGAGGGCAACTAATCCAAGTGCACCTGCAATAGGCAGAACAGCACTTACATCTTTATACCCTGTAACAAGATGCAATATTGCATTTCCGGGAATCAAGAGCACAAGTGTTACTCCTATTCCTATCAATCCTGACAAGAGTCCTATGATGAATGTCTCAGCATTGAACACCTGTGAAATATTGGCTTTGGAAGCGCCAATGCTTCTCAGTACTCCTATTTCCTTTGTTCTCTCAAGAACGGATATGTATGTAATAATTCCGATCATGATTGATGAAACTATGAGAGATACGCCCACAAATGCCATGAGTACATAAGATATTACATTTACAATCGTTGTGATGCTGGACATCAACAGGCCGACATAATCTGTATATGTTATCTTGAACTCTTCATCTTTTGACTTGTTGTAATCTTCGATACATGATGTGATTTTGTCCTTGTTTTCAAACGTATCTGTGTAGATAGCAATTGAACTTGGAGAATCAAGATCTATTACGCCGAAAGAATCCATATTGTCATCATATGAACCGCTGGATATGAATTCATCATAGACTGAAACAAGCTGTTCATTCTTGGCGGTATACATCAGCATATCAAGAGCAGTTGCTTTTTCGGTTTCGCTCATACCTGCAAGTCTTTCGGATATATCCATACCGAACTGTGCTGCATAGGACTTCATTATCTTCTCATATGCTTTAGCTTTATCAGATATTCCCATTGCAGCAAAATATTTCTTTGTGTCTGCAATTTTGCTCTCATCATCTGCCGGAGCAAACTGAAGCCCGGTGAGTACATTTGTATCGGGATCTTCTCTCTGAGCCGAGACAACTTCGCTTGAATCGGTGTGAGATATAACCCAGTTGGTAAGTGCCTGCGTATATGCAACATTTGAACCTACTCCGCTGTACATCGCATCTTCATTTAAACGTATTATTCCGGATATTTTCAGTTCAAGTGATTTGTCTATTATTTCTTTTGGATCCTCGCTCTTTTCATAGAGACCGGAATCCTGTTTTAAGTAATAATCTGATGCTGTCAGGATATAGAACTTCTGTTCACAAATTTTGTCGTAATCAAGACTTGTCTGGACAAGCTCAACACTTTCACCATTCTGAATCTTCTCCATTATGTCCCTGTACTCAGATACAGGAAGAAGTCCAAGTTTATACAAAGTCGTGGCAGATATTTCATTGTTGGAGTTGACTATTAAAACCACTTCATCATATGAAGACGGCCAGTTTCCATATACCAGTGTATAGTTGTCTCTTACCGCACTTGATACAAGTTCTCCATCCTTGCCCGGCAACAGTTCAGTGAAAGTACCTGATCTAATCAGTGAGAACTGATTATTTCCCTTTCTGTTTTCCAAAAGGTTAGAGCCATCTGTGTTCACGAGAAATTCTTCAGGATCATATGCATATATGTCATATTCGACGTCGTAAGAATAAACAATTCCGTTACCGCCTATGTATTTGCGTATTTCACTATTCTCATCATCCAGATATTTTTTGAACTCTTTCAGGTTATTGGATACATAACTGCTCATTGTTACACTCTGTACCTTCAAATCGCTTATGTTTGAATATACGGAGTTTTTGTCATGTTCAGTCCCGCTTTCACCCCTCATCTCCTGAGCAGTAGAAACGATGCTTGCCAAATCTATCGCGTCTGAGTCAATCTGAATCGGATAACTCAGCATTGTGTTTCTCTGCATGTTGTCAATGTATACATCAACACCGTTGGAAAGCGACATGATGAGCGCTATTCCAATTATTCCTATAGAACCCGCGAAAGACACAAGAGCCGTTCTTCCCTTTTTTGTTCGGAGGTTGTTAAAGCTCAGTGCAAGTGAAGTCAAGAAAGACATCTTGGTCTTTTTTGTTTTTTCTTCTCTTGTTTCACCAACTTCAGGTTCATAGGGATTGGAGTCATCTGTTATCTTACCATCTCTGATCTTTACAATTCTGTTTGCATATTTGTTTGCAATTTCTTCATTGTGTGTAACCATCACAACAAGTCTGTCTTTTGCCACCTCTTTGAGCAAATCCATAACCTGTTCGCTGGTCTTAGAGTCCAAAGCTCCGGTAGGTTCATCTGCCAAAAGTATATCCGGATCATTAACAAGTGCTCTTGCAATTGCAACTCTCTGCATCTGACCTCCTGACATCTGGTTTGGTCTTTTGTGGAGTTGATCACCCAGGCCTACCTTGTCCAGTGCTTCAGCCGCTCTTTTTCTTCTCTCGCTTCTCTTAATGCCGGAAATGGTCAGGGCAAGTTCTACGTTGGAGAGGATGGACTGGTGAGGGATGAGGTTATATGACTGAAATACGAAACCGATTGTGTGGTTTCTGTACGAATCCCAGTCTCTGTCTTTATATTTCTTGGTTGACTTGTTGTTTATAATCAGATCACCTGTGTCATATCTGTCAAGACCCCCGATGATGTTGAGTAATGTTGTCTTTCCGGATCCTGAAGGGCCAAGAATTGCGACAAATTCATTGTCTCGCAAAGACAAACTTACACCATCAAGAGCCTGCTGAACAAGCTCTCCGGTTACATATCTCTTTTTTATGTCTTTGAGTACAAGCATTCTAATCTTTACCTCTTCTGATCATATTCTTTGTAAGCATCAACTTTCTTCTGAGAACTGCATCCGGGGACAAATTCATTTGTCAAAAACTCTTTGACAAGTTGTTCCATTACTTTTTCTCCGGTTGTAAATGCACCGATGCAGGCGATGTTGGCATCATTGCTGAGTCTTGCTCTCTGAGCAGAATAAACATCGTAAATGAGGGCGGCATAAGCACCCTTAACCTTGTTTGCAGCAATAGACATACCTATCCCTGTTCCGCAAAGGAGTATTCCTCTGTCGCACTCTCCTCTGACAACAGCCCTTGCAACCGCAATGGCAACATTTGCATATATAACGTCCGGACTGCCGAAATCTTTTATTTCACCGAGATTGTTTTGTTTAATGTAATCCATTATTGCATATTTCGCTTCTTCAGCATTTGGATCACAGCCGATTGCTATCTTCATGACAACTCCTAATATATGTATTATGCGCAAAGTATATCACAAATGGGATGGTGAATGTATAACTATTTTGTAAATTTTTTAAGATATGTACGGAGATAATAGACAGATATGCCAAATGTGTCAATTAATATATATGTTGTTTTTACTGAGTGGGTGATGGTATAATTCAAAATGGAAAGATATTTGATTTTGAAAGGATATTCCGATGAAAAAAGCAGGTTTTCACTCAAAAGAAAGAGAATACAGAAAAAGAGCGGCTGAACTTGTCAGTAAAATGACCGATGAAGAGAAAATTTCTCAGCTGATTTACAAAGCAAAACCAATAGACAGACTCGGAGTCCCACAGTACAACTGGTGGAACGAAGCCCTTCATGGAGTCGCCAGGGCAGGTGTTGCAACCATGTTCCCTCAGTCAATAGGACTCGGATCAACTTTTGATGAAGATCTCATTTACAAAGTTGCAGACATCATCTCGACCGAAGCCAGGGCAAAGTACAACATGCAGCAGAAATATGGCGACAGAGGCATATATAAGGGCCTCACATTCTGGTCACCAAATGTAAACATATTCAGAGATCCGAGATGGGGCAGAGGCCAGGAGACATATGGAGAAGATCCTTATCTCACATCAAGATTGGGTGTGGCTTTTGTTGAAGGAATCCAGGGAAAAGACAAGAAATATATGAAGGCTGCAGCATGTGCAAAGCACTATGCAGTGCATTCCGGACCTGAAACGCTGAGACACGGATTCAATTCAGTAGTTTCAATGCAGGATATGTACGAGACATATTTCCCTGCATTTAAATCATGTGTTCAGGAAGCTAAAGTTGAAGCTGTCATGGGAGCATATAACTGCGTAAATGGTGAACCATGCTGCGGAAGCAAAACCCTTTTGAAACACATCCTGAGAGAAGAATGGAAATTCAAAGGACACGTAACAAGCGACTGCTGGGCAATAAGAGATTTCCATCAGAACCACAAAGTAACCAGTTCCCCGATTGAAAGCGCCAGCATGGCGTTAAACAACGGATGCGACTTAAACTGCGGTGAGCTTTATTCAATGCTAGGAGAAGCATTGAGAGAAGGAAAAATAAGCAGGAAGAGACTTGATGATGCTGTTATTAATCTCTTTACCACAAGAATGAAGCTCGGAATGTTCGATAATGGACAGGATAATCCGTATTCAAAGATTGAATATTCAGAAGTTGACACAGATAAATCAAGAAAATTCAATTTGAAGGTGTCCCAGGATTCACTTGTTCTTTTGAAAAATGATGGACTGCTTCCGTTGGATATTTCAAAAGTAAAGACAATTGGTGTAATAGGCCCTAATGCAAACAGTATAGATGCCCTTAAAGGCAACTATTACGGCACTGCATCTGAATATGTAACAGTTCTTGAAGGAATCAGGAACAGAACAAAAGGAAAAGTAAAAGTTGTTTATTCCGAAGGATGCAGTCTGCACAAAGACAAAGTTGAACCGCTTGCCGAGACAGATGACAGACTTGCTGAAGCAAAAGCAGTTTGCGCTGAGAGTGATGTAGTTGTAATGTGCCTTGGCCTTGACTCCAATATAGAGGGAGAAGGCGGAGATCAGAGCAATTACTGCGACGGAGGAGACAGAATAACACTGGACTTCCCGGGTAGACAGAATGTACTGTTAAAAGCTGCAGTTGAAAGCGGAAAACCCGTGATAGTGGTTTCAATGACTGGAAGCCCTGTAACGATAAATTATGCTGAAGATAACTGTTCAGCAATTATTCAGGCATGGTATCCGGGTTCACAGGGTGGAAATGCCGTAGCACACCTTATTTTCGGTGATTATTCTCCATCCGGAAAACTTCCTATTACTTTCGTAAAGAACTTAGATGATGTTCCTTCATTCACAGACTATTCAATGAAGAACAGAACATACAGATATTTCGGCGGAACTCCTCTCTATCCGTTCGGCTATGGTCTATCATATACTTCATTTAAACTGAGTGAAGTTAATTCTGACAAAAACATCATTGAAAAATCCGGTAATATAACCATAACAGGTAAGCTCACAAACACAGGTAAAGTATCCGGAGCAGAAACAGTACAGGTATACATTGAGTCAGGAATTAAAGGCGCTCCAAAATATCAGCTCAAAGGATTAAAGAAACTGTCCTTGAAACCGGGCGAAAGTAAAGAATTCAGCCTAACATTAACTGATGACTCATTCGGTGTATATGACGAAGAACCGAAGAAGATAATCAGAAAAGGCACATACAAAGTTTACGTTGGCACAGCACAGCCTGATTCAAGGACAACAGAGTTGACAGGACACAAACCTTGTGTTATAAAGGTTGAATGCAAAAAAGACGAAACATTATACACACCGAAATCTCTATGGAAAAAGGATTAATCGAAAGGAAAAATGACATGGATAAGCCCATAATAGCATTGATGTACGATTTTGATAACACATTATCCGTAAAGAATATGCAGGACTACTCTTTCATACCTTCTCTCGGATATGACTCAAACACATTCTGGCAAAAGTGCAATGAGTTCAAGGACAAATATGCAATGGACCAGATCTTGGCATACATGTATTTTATGGTTGATGAAGCCAAGAAGAGAAACATTAAAATTACTGAAGAGAATCTCAACGAAATGGGAAAGAACATCATGTTCTTTAAAGGCGTCGAGAGCTGGTTTGAAAGAATCAACAAATACGGCGATGAAAAAGGATTTGACGTTAAACATTACATTATCTCAAGCGGTTTGAAAGAAATAATTGCCGGAAGCAAGATATATAACTGCTTTGACCAGGTATATGCTGCAAGATTCTTGTATGGCGAAAACGGCGAAGCTATATGGCCTGCTGTTTCAATCAACTACACCCAGAAGACTCAGTACATCTACAGAATCAACAAAGGTGTCGAAAGCGAAACAGACGACAAAAACCTGAATGAGCACATGGATGAATCTCAAAAGAAAGTCCCATTTAACCGCATGATCTATTTCGGTGACGGAATGACAGATGTTCCGAGCATGAAATCCGTAAAACTCGGAGGTGGCTACAGTATTGCTATCTACAATGATGAAGATGAGAAAAACATGTACACAGTCGACAAGCTCATGGAACACAACAGATGTGACTTTGCATGCCGTTCAGATTATTCAGAAAACTCTCCTCTGGAAAAAGTTGTATTCACCATAATAGATAAAATTGCAAGTGAATATGCGTTCGGAGAATTGAAAAACGAATACGCAAAAGCGGAAGCAGGAAACGGACAGCTTTCATTTGACATCAACATTTGATTAGTTTAAGACAAAAACACTGCCTCAAGCTGTACCAAAACGTACTCTTGAGGCATCTAGTTTGTTATTTGGCATATTTTGTTCTATCGTTCATTGTCAACAAGTACAGACAATACTGATTCATGCTAATTCCTTCAAGTTTTGAATGCTCTGCAAGTGAACGATGTAAACTCTTTGGAATTCTAAGTTTGAACTGACCGGAATAAGATGTATCATCTCCTGGTTCAGAAATCTTAATACCGTCTTCTACAGCTGCAGTTAACCAAGAAATCTTAGCATCCTCTCCATTTTTAATTGCATTTTCAATGGTGTCACCACTGCTTAAACAACCCGGTAATTCGGGAAACGAAACCACAAAGCCACCTTCATCTGGATCCGGAATAATCTCAATTTTATATGGAAGTGACAAATAATAATCAAGAGTTTTCATCTTTTCTCTCCTCGCTTTCAACTATTTCTTTCACCATCATTACATATATCTTTTTTATTGGCTAATGCTTTGAAATTGTAATAGGAACATGTCCTGCTTTACGAAAGGTGTAATGACTACTGTCTCTACTTGGTTGTCTCATTTCATATCCAAATGATTCCATAACTTTTTGTAATTCCGAAAACCGCAAATCATTTGACAAAGACAATATCTTTTCAATTAACTTATCCCATTTAGACACAACAATCACCCTTTCTTCTTTGTATAGTATTATATCATGGTGTCATATATGGTGTCAATACTTTTGCATATTAGATTATCTGTATGATTTAATGATAATTGCATTACATTTTATATTAGAAAAATTGCCGCACAGATTCAAAATGTGCAGCAATTGAATGAATATATATTATTTGTTCAGAACTCAACTTCCATGCCGTCATATGAGACAAGGTAATTTCTTTCACCAGCTATTCTTACGCCCTCGTCATATGTGACTTTGCCATTGTGAGAAAAGTGATTGCAGCAGAAAATGGTTTCTTCTGTGGCAATTCCAAGTTCTTTCAGTTTTTCTCCGAAAGCAAAATCCCTCTCGAAATTCATGTGGCCTTTATAGCTCATCGGCACTCTTCCTTCAGTACAGTCGAGTGAGACGAAGTCCAGGTGCTTGATATTCTTTTTCAAATATTCCCATGTCTCAGGTAAAAACTCACTTGTGTCGTGAGCATACATCAACGCCTTGCCATCTTTTTCTATGACATAGCATAGTGGATGGTCAGTTCCATGAACGGCTTTGATGGGCCACACTGTATATCCGTCAACTGTTACATAAGGGTCACCATTCTGTTCAACTATTTTCACTTCTATGTGATATGTTCCCTCGCAAGGCATTAAAGAAAGAACCTGAGTAAGTGGTGCGGTCAATATATCTGATGAGCCAACAATTGTCAATGGGTCGCAACCGTCAATATGAGCAAATCCTTGCCTTCTGGTTCCGAGATCCTGTGGATAATAATGATCTTCATGGATATGTGTAAACAATAAAGTCTTTATTAGTTCTGGATGTATTACGTTATTCATCATGTGATAAAAAGAATCTGCGGGCCAATCTATCATGAGAGTCTCATCGATCATAGCCTGTGTTCTTGACCTTATATCTCTGCCGCCTCTTTTTCTTGCGGTCATACAAACAGGACATTGACAAAACAGTCCCGGAATACCTTCTGCAGCAGCAGTTCCCAAGTACTTAATCTTCATTCTTCATCCTCCTTAACATGAGACAAAAATGTGTTAATCTTCGAACATACAAGATCCAAAACAATCTCACTTTTGCCGCCGTAAATCACTATGTCGGCATATTTTTTTGTGGGTTCAACATATTGATTGTGCATCGGTTTAACAGTAGCAAGATACTGGTCAATTATACTCTCAATCGTTCTGCCTCTCTCTGCCATATCTCTCCTTGCTCTTCTCAGAATTCTTTCATCGGCATCTGTTTCGACAAATATCTTGAGATCCATTAAATCCCTCATTTCTTTGTCATAAAAAGCAAGAATTCCATCAATTATAATTACGGGAGTAGGTTTGAGCAAAGCAGTTTCTTTGCTTCTGGTATGGTTCTTGTAGTCATAAACAGGAGACAATACTTCTTTTCCGTGTCTTAAATCATCTATCTGTTTAGCCATAAAATCGAAATCAAAAGCATCCGGTGAGTCATAATTCAGTTTCTGTCTCAGTTCCATCGGAAGGTCGTCGTGCGGATAATAATAGTTATCACAACCGACAAGAGAAACATTTTCTCCGTACTGCGTTTTGAGTCTCTTGGCAAAAGTGGTCTTTCCTGATCCGCTTCCGCCTGCTATGCCTATAACTAGTCTTTCCATGAGCTACTCCTTACCAATTTTGATTATTACAACTTCAGGTTTATTGTTTATTCTCGGTATAAGGTTTTTACTATTTGCTCCTCTGCTGACAATTAATTTATTGTCATAAATACCCGATGTGTACCTCGGAAACAGTCCCTGGCCTGGAGCAATAAGGCCACGACCGAATAATCTCCATTGCCCTCCGTGAGCGTGACCTGCCAAAATGAGGTCGATATCTTTGTTTTTCAGATACCTTGGATAATATTCAGGGTGATGGTTAATGAGAATTTTGAATCCTTTCTGATTTGCAAATTCTTCAATCCAGTCTAAATCAGGTGCGGGTGTCTTCTTAAAAGGAGACTGGTCAACATTAAAACCGAATCCGGTCGTAAGACCGCCTATTATCATCCCATGAAACGATGTAAACATATTATCCAGCAAAATTGCACCGGATTCATTTACCATCTTTATGATATCCAGTTTGGATTTTGTTTCATGGTTTCCAATTTCAACAAAAGTCGGATACCTTTCGGAGCATTGCTTCAGTAAGTCTATTCCTTTTTCATAATTAGAATTATTATGAACAAAGTCGCCGCCGATCAGGACAGCATCAACTTCACATCCGTTGATAATGTCCATTATCGGTTCAACTTCAGAATTGTGGAAATCTGCAATTAACGCAAATGTCGTTTTTTCAATTTCTTTTCTGTCTATATTGAAATATGTTGTTGCTATACGTTTACTCATTTTTTTGAAACCTTGATTGAAAAGTCAAAATCAAATGATTCATCGTTGAACAGATACTGTTTTTCTGGTTTTGGTCCGCAGCTGTTTGATCCGATTCCTCCGACTTTGTAGTTTATGAGCAAATATGTGTCTTCAGACATTTCAAGATCGAAATAGTGAGTTGTTTCAGTCAGTTTATCAACAGAACAGTGGAGTGCAGAAAATTCAAAGTTGTCCGAATCAACTCTGATTGATGTTGAACCATCGTTAAGAGTTACAAATTCACACTCAGTGTGGTTTCCATGTTCCTGGGGACGGATAAACGGAATATACTCATCGCTTACTTTTGACTCGTAAACACCGAGGAATGTGTGGTTCTTCAAATCTGAATAGTTGCACTCTTTTCCTCTTCCGAAATATTCCATGTCTTCAAATCCCGGAACGAGATCCATCATGAGAGCAAATCTAGGAAGCTGATTTACTTTTCTCTCTGCTGTTATCTTGCCTGATACATTGACTGTCAGTCCGTCATTCTCTGCTGCAAATCTGACGTCAAGTTCGTACAGAGGCATCTTGGCCGGTCCGCATATTGTACCGGAGAGAATAACTGAAGAATCAAGTTCGTTCACTTCTGTCTTGTTTACATTAAATTCCGCATATCTGATGAACTGCTCATTCCACCTGACTTTGTCATACATATCATTGTCTGTGGGAGCTCTCCAACAGGTAAATTTGGCAGGAACATTCAAGAGTTCCTTGTCATCTTCTTTCAGGCTGGCAATTTCTCCTCTGGCCATATCTATTCTGGCTTTGGTATTACCTGATTCCAGTCTGACAAATCTTCCCGATTCCACGACAAGTTTGCCTTTTGTGACAGGTACAAACTTCGGTTCTCTTTCCTCTTCAACCTCCATCTGTGATCTGCACATTTCAGTTCCGGCTTTTGCATATTCTTTATCTTCTTTGAGTTCAAAGGAAACTTCTATGAACCTTCTTGATTCAGATTTGCCTATATCCGGAAGATCAAACACCTTTTCTGTATGAGGTTTAATATCAGGCACTATTGTGCTGATGAGTTTGACTTCTTTCCCTTCTCTCAGATACACCTTTGCAGTCAGGTAATCCGAAAGGCTGATAAAATCGAGAGTGTTTTTAATTACAATTTTACCGTTTTCAAGTCTGACTCTTGCGGGTGCAATTGACTGTCTTAATGATTTAAGAGCAATGTGAGGTGTTCTGTCCGGGAAATTCAGA